>JBHEMA010000158.1:0-7396 GCA_046262795.1 Candidatus Dormibacteria bacterium
ATTGAGCGCCGGGGGCGCGTCGGCTTGGGCCATAGCCACGATCCATTGTGTCACCAGTCGATGACCGCTGCGCTTCGTTGACCGCGGGCTCTCGAACGCCCTGTGACAGGCCTGTTGCACGGAGAAGCCCGTCAGGCGCCGAGCGTATAACCGGAAATATCAGCCCATCCCCCAATGGGGTTTCGCATGTCCGCCCCCGACGCTCGCTCCCGGCCGCGCGTTCTCATCGCCGAAGACGATGACTCACTCAGACGCCTGCTCGAACTGCGCCTTTCTGGCAGCGGTTTCGAGCTGCGGTGTGCTGTGGACGGCGCGGACGCGCTCGCGCAAATGGCCGCCTGGCGCCCCGACATCGTCGTCTGCGACGTGATGATGCCGCGTCTCAGCGGCCTGTCCGTCGTCCGTGACATGCGCACGCACGACCTCACTGCAACGGTTCCTGTCGTGCTGCTCACAGCACGCTGCTTTGACGAGGACATTCAGGACGTGATGAGCCTTGGCGGCGTGACGTACATGGGTAAGCCGTTCGAGTTCGATCGACTCATCGAGCGGATCAACGCACTCCTGCTGCTGACGTCCGGCGCACCGGAGGAGGTCCCGAGCTGACTGCGAGAGGCGGGCTGACGGCGGCAACCGCACCTGCGGCAGCAGCGGCACGCCACCACGACGCGACGCCACGGCGGTTGCGCCGCTGGCTCGACGTAGCGACGAGTCCGTCGGGTCTCTTCGTTGGTGCTGTGCTGGTGCTCGCGCTCATCCCGGTGACGAGCATCATCCACGACCCCGATTTCTGGTGGCACCTCCGCGCGGGACAGTTGATCCTGGCCCATGGCGGACTGCTCGGCACCGATCCGTTCACCTTCACCGTGCCGACGCACCAGTGGACGATGCACGAGTGGCTGACCGAGGTCGCGTACGCCGTGCTCAACAACGTCGGGGGCTTCGGTCTGATCGTGCTCGTGCTCAGCGCGATCACGTGGTTCGGGTTGCTGTTGCTCGCGATGCGCGCCAGCATGCGCAGTCCCGGTCGCATCGCACTGGCAACGGGACTGTTGCTCGCCGTCGTCGCCGGTTACCCCATCTGGGGTCCGCGCGTGCAGATGGTCACCTTCTGCTTCATCGCGCTCACCCTCTACATGGTCGAGCGGCACCTTGCACGTGGCGGTCGCGCGATCTGGTTGCTGGTTCCGCTGTTCCTGCTCTGGAGCAACCTGCACTCGGGGTTCATCATCGGTCTCGGCTTCGTTGCGGTGGTCATCGGCGCCGAGCTCGCGGCGCGGTGGTTGTCGTGGGGTGAGAGCGCGCCGCTTTCGCGGCTTCGCTCCCTCGCGCTGGTGCTGCTCGCGTGCGCCGTGGTGAGCATGGTCAATCCCAACGGACCCGCCATTCTCGCCTACGCGTTCTTCACGCAGGGGTCGGGCGCGCAGCAGGCGCTCATCCTCGAATGGCACTCACCGAGCTTCCAGGACTGGGTCATCATCCCGTTCGGCGTGATGCTGTTGACGCTCATCGTCATGGTTGTCGTCAACCGGCGGGTGCGCGCGCGCGATGCAGCGCTGGTGCTGATCGCTGTTGCGCTCGCGCTGCAGTCGGTGCGGCACATCGCCATCTTGATCGCCGTCGCCACTCCGCTGTGGGTGGAGCAGACGACGCTCGTCGTGCAACGGCGGCGCAAGCGCGCGGCTGCTGCACGACGGGCACGTCCCTCATTGCAGTTCCGCTCCACGGTTTTCACAGTACTGATGGGATTGCTGCTCACGCTGTACGCCGCATTTCGCCTGGTGCCCGCGATGCAGGTGCAGCCGGGATCGCTGGTCTACGCAAAGGACGCGCCGGTCTGTGCAGCGCGCTGGCTCGCGCAGGCGCCGCAACCATTGAAGATCTTCAACCAGTACGGCGAGGGCGGCTATCTCGCCGATGCGCTCTCGGCGAAGGGCGACAAGGTCTACATCTTCGGCGACGCCGCGCTGATGGGCGACGACCTGCTCTACACCTATGCGCGCATCGTCGGTTCGGGAACGACGGCACTCGAGCCGTCATGGGACGCAACGATTCGCAGCTCGGGTGCGGACGTCGTGCTCTTCGACACGGGCACGCCGCTGGCCAATGTCATGTCCGCGAGCACCCGCTGGGTGCGCGTCTACCAGGACCCCTTGAACATCGCCTTCGTCCCCGCCGACCGGCTCTCGCACCTGAAGCTCGCGCCGGCGCCAACGTCATACGCAGCGGGCGATCCTTGTGCTGAGCTGCAGTCGTCTGGCGTCAATCCCGGAGCGCAGAACCAGTGAGCGCCCTTCGGGTGGTTCCCGTCGATGCCGCCGCGCTGGCGCGACGGCATGCGCACCGCGCGCGCATTGTATGGGTCGGCGCAGCAGCGCTGCTGAGTCTCGTCCTCACGGTGCAGCCTTTCAGCGACTCGAGCGCGTGGTGGCACCTGGCGATGGGACGACTGATCACCGCGCACGGTCTCCCCTCACAGGAACCCTTCAGCTTCCTGCCTGCGGCGCATGCGTGGACGGGCGCGACCTGGCTGTTCGACGTGCTGTTGGCGGGCCTCGTCGGAGCGGGCGGCACGGGACTCGCATCGATGGTGTTCGGCATTGCGGCGACCTCGGGCCTGCTGCTCGCCGCGCTGTCATTGCAACGCACGACGAGCGTATCCGGGCCGTGGCTCGCGATTGCGCTCGTGTTGAGCGCGGTCGTGGCGTCGCCGTACATCGGCGTCAGCGGCGCATCCGTGTCGATGCTCGGGGTGGGCGCCGTGCTATGGGTCATCGCGCGCTGGCGCGACGGTGACACGAGCGTGATGTGGCTGCTGCCTCCGGCCTTCCTGTTGTGGGCGAACCTCGATGGCGGCTTCGTGGTCGGTCTGCTCATCGCCGCGACAACGCTGTTCGTGACCGGACGCCGCGGGCTCAGCCCCGGCCTCGCTCGGCGTCAACTTGCGGCGGCGCTCGGCGTCAGCGTCCTGGCGACGCTCGTCAACCCGTACGGCGTCTCCATCTACTCCGCCGTGATCGCGACGGCATCCGATCCGGCGGTGGCGCAGCTGTCGAGCGCCTTCGCATCGCCCGACTTCCACACGATGCTCGCGCGCGCATTCGAGATCGAAGCGGCCGTGCTCGTCGTGTGCTGGATCGCCGCGGGCGCTCCGGACCTCGTCGATGCAACGCTCGCAGTCGCGGCCCTGGCTGCGTCACTGTGGTCGTCCCAGTTCATCACCCTCTTCGCGGTGATCGCGCTGCCGCAGATGGCGCGCTACAGCTCACATGCGTGGCACCGTCACGTCGCTCCGCGCATGCCGATGTTCCGCGCGCCGGCGCGTCCGTGGCAGCTCTTGGCGGCGAGCGGCGCGGCATTCGTTCTCGTAGCCGGTGTTTCCGTGTTCACGGTGCGCCAGTTGACTCCGCGCGCTGCGGCCGCGTTCGAGGACAGCACATATCCGAAAGCTGCCGCCGACTACGTTGCCACGCATCTCGCCGGCAAGCGCCTGTACAGCACCAACACGTGGAGCGACTACCTTGCATATCGCTTCCCATCAGGACGCGTCGTCTTTCTGTACGACGACGGCGGCGCGTTCACCACCACCGCTGTGCAGTCGTATTCGCGCATGCACCTGCTGCAAGACGGTTGGGAGCAGGTGATCCGGGACGACCGCATCGAACATGCCGTGGTCTCGGACACGTCGCAGGAGGCTTCCGCGCTCCACGAGCTCGGGTGGCAGGTGGACTGCTACGACTCGTCGAGCGCGGCCGTCGTGATGAGCGCGCCTGCCGGCGGCACACCGGCGGCCGCCTCGGCACCGCTCACCACGCCGCCCAGCGCCGCGCCGCGCTGCTGAGTCCCCGGGGCGTTGCCCCGGCGTGGCGCATCGTTACCGGTCCTTGGACGAGGCTCGACGGATCGGCGGCTAGGCTCGGAACACGATGCTCGCCCATCAGGTAGCGCGTCCCGCGAGCCACGCTCGCCATCCCGCGCCCGTGGCAGTTGCCGCACCGGCGCGCCCGGCGGCTGAACCACGCACCGGCGTGATCCGCGACCGGCGCGCCGGCGTCGAGCGCGTCATCGAGCTGACACGATGGATCGTGCTCGTCTTCGCCGCGGTGCTCAACAACTTCCCGGGGCTGGAGGCGGGTACGCAGCAGTCCAGCGTGAATCTGGTACTCGGCGGGTGGGGCGTCTTCAACCTCACGGCGACCGTCATGCTGCTGGCGCACCGCTTGCCGGGGCGGTCGACGCAGGTCGCCGTCCTCGCCGTCGACACCGTCGTTGCGAGCGCGCTCGTGTATCTCACCGGCGGCTTCCAGTCACACCTCGCAATCGCGTTCTACCTCGTGGTGATTGCGAGCAGCCTGCGCTTCCGCCTGTTCGGCAGCCTCCTGTGCACGCTCGCGGCATGCCTGCTGTATTTCGTCGCGGGATTAGCCGTTGTCCGCGGCGTGATGTCGCCGGCATTGATCGACAACTTCGCGGCGAGCATGTTCCTACTCTTTGTCGTCGCGCTCACCAGCAACCTGCTGGCGCGTGAGCTCGTCACCGCTCGCGACCGTCGTCTGCGGCAGACGATCGAGCTCGAGCACGCCGCGTTTGCCGAGCTGCGCGAGGTTGATCGCATCAAGAGCGAGTTCATCATGCTTGCGTCGCACGAGCTGCGCACCCCGCTCACGAAGATCAAGGCGTGGCTGACGCTCATGCAGGACGCCGCCGACCGCCTCCCAGCGCAGGCTCGTGAGGAGGGCTTGATGGAGCTGCGCATGGAGTCCGAGCACCTGGCGCGGCTCACGGACAACCTGCTCTGCATCGCGCAATTGGAATCAGGCGAGATCCGGCTCAAGACGACGACGGTCAACCTCGAGGAGGTGTTCCGCGAGGTCGTCTCCCGCTTTGTCGAGACCGCCGACCACGAGCGCTTCTCGATGAGCATCGCCCCCGAAGCGATGGAGTTGAGCGCCGACCACGACCGGCTCACGCTCGTGCTTGCGTGCCTGCTCGACAATGCCCTGAAGTTCTCGCCTGAATCCGAGCCGGTGGGTGTGCGCGCGCACCGTGTCGTCAACCGAGTTCACGTAGAGGTGCAGGACAACGGTCACCGCATTCCCGACAGCGACGTCGACCGTGTGTTCGCATCCTTCTACCAGGTGGAGTCGCCGCTGCTGCGTCAGCGCGGCGGTTTTGGCGTGGGCCTTTATCTTTCGCGACAGCTCGTGGAGCGCATGGGCGGCAAGATCTGGATCGACAACACACGCGCGCGGGGCAACACATTTGTGGTGTCACTGCCGGTGCACGGTTGAGATGCTGGTGATGTGCGGTCGCAGCAGGGCACGGCGCGGCAACGCATTCGTAACCCTCACCGGGATCGCAAATGACCGGTGCTACGGTCGGCGCGTGAACGGCGATGCGCGCCCGGTGGGAAGCTGATGGCGACCTTCACCGAATCTCTGCTCAACCCGCTCGGCTCAGGCTCGGCACGGGCCTCGGCCGAGGCGACGGTGCTCGTCATCGACGACGACCCGTCGATGCGCGACATCCTCTCGGTGCTCGCGCAGCAGCACGGTTTTACGATTCAGTTTGCGGAGAACGGTGCTGACGGGCTGCGCGTCGCGGAGCAGAGCGACATCGACCTCATCTTGCTCGACCTCAGCCTTCCGGGCATCACCGGCTTCGACGTCTGCCGGCGGCTGCGCGGAGCGGGCATCGAAGTGCCGATCATCATGGTGTCGGCGTCGAGCGACGTCGTCGACGTCGTCGTCGGGCTCGAGATCGGCGCGGACGACTACCTCACCAAGCCGTTCGAGCTTCGCGAGCTTGCTGCGCGCATCAACGCCAAACTACGGCGTCAGCGCACCAGCCAGTCGCAGGTGCGTCCCGGCCGGCTGAAGTTCCCCGGACTCATCGTCGACATCGGGCGCCACGAGGTGCTCCGCGACGGCGAGCAGGTGAGCCTCACACCCACCGAGTTCGACCTGCTCGCGTTGCTGTCGGCGTCGCCGGGCCGTGTCATCTCTCGCTCGGAGATGATCCAGAAGGTCTGGGGCCAGGGCGCCGACCTCGACCTGCGCAGTGTCGACGCGCACGTATACCGGCTGCGCCGCAAGATCGAGCCGGACGGGCCACGCCCGACGTACATCCACGCGGTGCCGGGCATCGGCTATCGGTTCGAACGCCGCGGTCTCAACGAGCGGCTGACGCGCTCCCAGACCGCGATGGACTCGCCGCTGGCCGAGAGGGACGAGGAAATCTCGGGGAACGGTCACTCTCCGGAGTGACGCTGTTGGTCAGCTCAGGCGGCGCGACGCTGACGGCGCCTCGCCGTGTGCCGCCGCGGGCGAGTACGCTGCTCTGCGAGCACGACCTGCCCGCGCTCATTGAGCGTCGCCAGCCGCGCATCGACAAGCTGCGCGCCGACCAGTGAAAGCGGCCGGCCCTGCGGCCGGGTGAAGTCGAGACACGGCACGGTGTTGCCGTCCCACTGGCGTCGCAGCGAGGAACCGCCGAACACGGCGAGGCTGCGCGTGACCCGGCGAAGCTGCGGGGAGCCCAGCGCGTACGAGATGCGGTACATCTCGCCGGGTTGCAGGTCGAACGGCGTCGCATCGAGTGCCGTCGGTCGCGTGGGCATGTTTGAGATTATTGACGCGTTCTGTGCGGTTCCGCTCAGCCCCGCGTGACACTGCCGTAACGTCCGCACGGCGCATCGGTGGCCTTAAGACGCCCGCTGCCAGAGCGACCGGCGGGGCGGCGACCCGGTGCGAGTTACTGGCCGACCGCGGCGGCGCGCGGGCGGCGGCCCTGCGCCATGGAGATGAACTGCCGCAGCGCTTGGTCCGGCGAGGGACGGACCGCCATCTCGCGCAGCAGCTGCTTGCTCTGCGTCAGCAGCTCTTCGTCGGGCAGCTCACCGCGACCCGAGGTGGCGAGGATCCAACCCGGCGAATACCAGAGGATCGTCTCGAACGCCAGGCCGCTCAGCGTGAGTCCATTGAGCAGCGACTCCGTGATGCGCGACATGGGCCGCTTGACGTTGGTGACGACGATGCCACGAATAAGTTCGAGCACGTTGAGCTGCTGCGCGAGCCCGACGGTGAGCGCGGCTGCGCGCAGCGACAGGATGTCGAGCGCGGTCGGCACCATGATGCGGTCCGCGACCGCCATCGGCCCGAGCAGCGACGGTTCGTGCGGATGCGTGTCGAGGAGCACGATGTCGGACGAGTCGAGCACGCCGGCGAGAATCGTTCGCAGCTGATCTTCACTCGGCACGAGATCGTTGAGGTTGCGATGTGATGCGACCGCTTTGATCCCCAGCGGGTGGTCCATGAGCGCGTCCTGCATTGCAACGCGCCCGGTGAGCACGTCTGCAATCGTGGCCGTGCGTTTGGCCTTTTCCAATGCATTGCTC
>JBHEMA010000159.1:0-5937 GCA_046262795.1 Candidatus Dormibacteria bacterium
GACGCTGCCGTTCCGGCTCGACGACTTCCAGGTCGAGGCTTTGCGCAAGCTCGAGGCGGCGCGCGGGGTTCTCGTCAGCGCGCCGACGTCGAGCGGCAAGACGATGGTCGCCGAGTACGCAATCTGGCGACGGCTGCACGCTCCGGAGGCGCTGCGAACCGCGGCCGGCGCAGCGGCCGACGTCGTCTACACGACACCGCTGAAGGCGTTGAGCAATCAGAAGTTCCGCGACCTTGGCGAGCGCTACGGCGCCGACCGCGTCGGTCTGGTCACAGGCGAGCACACGATCAACGAGTCGGCCCCGGTCGTCGTCATGACGACTGAAATCCTCCGCAATGTCGTGTACGACGAACCGGCACGGCTCGACCACGTTGGCGACGTCATCCTCGACGAGGTGCACTACATCGACGCCTATCCTCGCGGCACGGCGTGGGAGGAGGTGATCATCGAAACGCCGCGGCACGTGCGCATCAGCGGCCTCAGCGCGACGATCAGCAACGTCGACGAGATCGCCGCGTGGATGACGGGGCTTCGCGGCACCGTCGAGACGGTGACGCGCACCGCGCGCCCGGTGGCATTGGAGATGTGGCTCGCGATCGATAACGCGCTGCACCCATTGTTCGATCCCCACGGGAACGCGCACCTCCGCACACTCGAGCTGACGCAGTCGGACACGCTGCGAAACCCGCGACTTCGCTACGCACGCCGCGCGCCCGACAACGACCTGCTGCGCGTCATCGACCAGCTGGCCCGCCGTCAAATGCTGCCCGCGATTTACTTCATCTTCTCCCGGCGCGGCTGCCGCGAAGCGCTGGAGCGGTGCGACCTACACAACGTCGATCTCACAACGGCCCAAGAGAAGACAGCGATCGATCGCGCTCTGCGCGCGAGACTCGAAGCCCTGAGCGATCGTGACGAGCAACGCGTCGTCTCCGATGCCTTGAGCGCGCGTCCGTTGCGACGCGGCGTCGCCATGCACCACGCCGGAATGCTGCCGTACGCGAAAGAGACGATCGAGCACCTGTTCCAACGAGGGCTGATCAAGGTGGTATTCGCCACCGAAACGCTCTCGCTTGGGCTGAACATGCCGGCTCGGTCGTGCGTCATCTCGACGTTCACGAAATTCGACGGCACCGGCTTTGCAGCGCTGACAAGCGGTGAGCTGACGCAGCTGATGGGCCGCGCCGGGCGCCGCGGCATCGACACGCTCGGACACGGGGTCATCCTCAAAGAGAGCGACGTCGACGTGCGCGACATCTACGCCGCGGCCCTCTCCGATGAGTTCGCCGTCGGGTCGAAGTTCGCACCGACGTACGCCATGGTGCTCAGCCTGTTGCGCACGCGATCGGCAGATGAGTCGGAAGCCCTGCTGCAGCGTTCGCTCGGCCAGTATCAGACGCTGCGACAGCTGCAACACTGGGACCACCGGCGCGACAACCTCAAGCAGCAGCTCGCGGATCTCCGGAGGCGCGTGTTCCGCCATCCGCGCGTCCCCTGCACCGAGCGCACGCTGACGCATTTCCTGCGCACCAGCGGCGAGCTGAGCGATGTGCAAAGCGCGTTGCGCCGGCAGCGACGCGAGCACTGGCGCGGAAGTCGTGGCGGGCGCGGACGCCGATCGCCGGATCCCGGTCAGCGCTACGAGGTGCTGCGGCGTCGCGGCAACGCGCTGCGCGACCGCGTACACGGATCGCCCTGCCTGCACTGCCCCCACCTGGCCGAACACCGGGCCCACCGGCGTGAGATCGAGGAGATCGAAGCGACGCTCGCCGGCGGCGAGGCCGAGCTGGAGCGCGAGAGCGGCCGGTTCACCCGCGAGTTTCGCGCGCTGCGCGCCGTGCTTCGCGCCGCCGGGTTCCTCGATGACGACCGCGCCACGGAGATGGGACGCCTCGCCGAGCAGCTCTACGGCGAGAGCGCGCTGGTCGTGGCGGAGGCTATCTGCAGCGGTGTGCTCGAGCACCTTCGCCCTGAGGAGCTGGCGGCGTCGCTGGTCATGCTCGTCGCGGAGGACCGTGGTCGCGATCGGCCGGCCGCGTCACGACGTCAGTTCCCGACGCATAACGTCGAACGCTGCCACCGGTCGCTGCGGAGCGTGCTCGGCCGGCTGGCGCAGCTGGAGACCGAGCAGGGATTGAGCACACTCGCCCCGCTGTCGCTCGACTACGTCGCGCCGCTGTACCGCTGGACTCTCGGTGACGAGCTCGCGACGATCGAGCCGCCCGCCGGCGCGGACGTAGGCGACGTGGTCAAAGCGGTGAAGTCGCTCTACTCGCTGCTGCGCCAGATGGAGAAGGCGCTGCGCAGCCATCCATTGCATCCACTGGTGAGCACGACGCGCGAGCGGATCGAACGCGACCTCATCCGGCGCATTTGACGCTGAAACGCAACGTCGTGCTAGGATCCACCGCCAACATGTGCAGCGCATTCGTGCTCGCAGCGTCGACGATGATGATGATGCGTCGTGGAGGTTTCCCGACGTAACGCCGCGTCCGGCACACGTCGTGAAACCTCCCGGTGACGACCCGGGAGGTTTTTTTATGTCCACCTTGACGCTTCTCGAGCGATACGGACGGGGCGCCACGGCGCCACCGCGGATCCTCTGTCTCGTGTGCCGTGCGTGCGGTCACGAGACACCGGCGGACGCGGTCAACATGTGCGATCGCTGTTTCGGTCCGCTCGAAGTGCAGTACGACTACGCGGAGATCTCGCGTCGCATCTCGCGCGACAGCATCGCGGGCGGACCGCCTTCGATCTGGCGGTACCGTGAGCTGCTGCCTGTGAGCCTCGACAGCGAGCCCATCTCGCTGGGTGAGGGATGGACGCCGCTGCTGCACGCTCGCAATCTCGGCAACGAGCTCGGATTGCGCAACCTGTACATCAAGAACGACACGGTCAACCCAACCGGGTCGTTCAAAGACCGCGTGGTCAGCGTTGCGCTCACCTGGGCGCGCGACCACGGCTTTGCCACCGTCGCGTGCGCGAGCACCGGCAATCTCGCCAACGCCGTTGCGGCATACGCGGCACGCGCCGGATTGCGCGCAGTGGTGCTCGTCCCGGCGGATCTGGAACCCGCGAAGATCTCCGCCACAGCCGTGTACCGGCCGACGCTCGTGCGCATCGACGGCAGCTACGACGACGTCAACCGCCTCTGCACCGAGCTCGTCGACGCCGTGGACTGGGCGTTCTGCAACATCAATCTGCGTCCGTTCTACAGCGAGGGCAGCAAGACGCTGACGTTCGAAACGGTCGAGCAGCTGGGATGGCGGATGCCGGATGAGATCGTCGTGCCGGTTGCGTCGGGGTGCCAGTTCGTCAAGCACCGCAAGGCGGTGAGCGAATTGGTGCAACTCGGGCTCGTCGTCGACAACGCCCGCATTCCCCGGTTCACCGGCGCCCAGGCCGCCGGTTGTGGCCCCGTCGCTGCGGCATTCGCCGCGGGCGAAGAGTCCGTGACGCCCGTCCGGCCCGCAACCATTGCGCGTTCGATCGCGATCGGCAACCCGAGTGACGGTGCGGACGTGCTTCACATGGCCCGGGACAGCGGTGGTGTCGTGGAGTCGGTGTCCGAGGAGGAGATCGTCGAGGGCATCGAGCTGCTCGCTGCATCGGAAGGCGTGTTCTCGGAGACCGCGGGCGGCGTCACCGTCGCCGTGCTGCGCAAGCTGGCTCGTGCGCGGCGCTGGACCGGCGACGAAGTCGTGGTGGCGTACATCACCGGCAATGGGCTGAAGACGGCTGACGCTCTCCACGGCCGCGTCACGCTCGACGCGCCACTACCAGCCTCGCTGCGCGCCTTTCGCGAACGGCACGCCGAGCTCATCACCTGGTAAGCGCACGGATTTCGGAGCGTTGGAGGGGTCTGGCCCCCAGCAGATGGCATAGTCCACCGCATGTACCACGAGATCGCGCGCAACCGGCGCAAGAGCGTGCTCGTGGTCGTGCTCTTCTTCGTCTTCTGGGTGGCCGCGGGGTACGGCATCGGTCTGCTCGCCGGAGCCGGCGACGTCGGGAGCGCCATTGGCGGCGCAATCGTCGCGGGAATCCTTGCCGCGCTCGCCGTGCTCTTCGCGCTCACCTTCGGTCGCGCCACCATCCTGGCGGTGTCAGGCGCCAAGCCGGCCACGCGCGAGCAGGCGCCGCAGCTGTACGACATCGTTGAGACGCTCGCACTGG
This sequence comes from Candidatus Dormibacteria bacterium, assembly GCA_046262795.1. GTDB lineage: Bacteria > Chloroflexota > Dormibacteria > Aeolococcales > Aeolococcaceae > JAFALX01. The sequence goes on from JBHEMA010000159.1 coordinate 4,177, forward strand.
GCGACGGCCTGCCGACGCCACAGGTCTACGTCATCAACGACCCCTCGCCGAACGCCTTCGCCACCGGGCTCTCGCCCAAGTCGGCGGCGATCACGGTGACGACGGGACTGCTGCAGATGATGAATCGCGAGGAGCTGGAGGGTGTCCTCGGCCATGAGATGAGCCACATCAAGAACTACGACGTCCGGCTCATCCTCGTCGTGGGCACCGTTGTCGCCTTGGCGGGACTGCTCGCCAGCATCGCCTGGCGCTCGCTGTTCTACACGCGCGTCGGCAGAAGCCGCGACAGCGGATACGGGCTGCTCATGCTTGCTGCGATAGCAGCGCTCTTCTCCATCATCGCGCTCATCGTCGGACCCATCATGCAGTTCGCGCTGTCGCGCTCCCGCGAGTCACTGGCGGACGCCAGCAGCGTCGAGCTCACGAGGAATCCGACCGGGCTGCTCCATGCGTTGCAGAAGATCGCGAGCAACGACAAGCCGTTCGCGCGCATGACACACGTCACCGCGGCGATGTGCATCGACAACCCGCTCGAGCATCACGACGCGTGGTACCACCATCTGTACGACACGCATCCACCGATCGGAGAGCGCATCGCGGCGCTGCAGAAGATGCTCGAGGTGCGCGAGACCTAGCGGTCGGCCGCGGCGCTTCGGCTCGCGATTCCTGGCCGGCCGCTCGAACCCGCAAAGGCGTTGCGTATGCGAACATATGTGTGTATACTACGGGCATGTGTGACGGCGTTCGCCAGCTGCCGCGGTGGGGTACTGAGGTGGCCGACGTGTTTGCCGCGGCGACGTTGCTGCGCGGCCGGACCCGCAACCTTGCGCCCGAGTCCTGCAAGCAGGATCTGCTCGACCTCACCCGCGCCATCAACATGCTGGAGCTCGAGCGGGCGACGATCGCGGCGACATTCGACGACGAAAGCACCGATCTCGACTGGGGCGAGTCGACCAACGCGTACAACTGGATCCGGCACGAGTGCAAGCTCTCCGGCGTGGCCACGAGTCGCGCGCTCAGTGTCGGGCGCTCGGCTCACCAGCTTCGCGAGAGCGTGCAAGCGCTCATCAGCGGCAGCATCGGCTTCGGCCACCTCGGTCTCATCGCCAGCACCGCGGAATCCGTGGCGACCAACTCAGGTGGCAACCGCTCCCTCGACGAGACGCAGCTGTTGCGGCTCGCGCAGGAGCACAGCGTCGGCAAGTTCATGGACGACTGCGACCACGTGCGCCACGCCGCCGACAGTGCAGTCATGCTGCACGACCAGCTCGAGGCCGCGAAGTACCGGCGCCTCGAGCTGCGACAGAGCCGGGATACCGGTAGGTACTCCATTCACGGCTCGCTCGATGCGGTGGGTGGCGCCACACTCCGCTCGGCGCTCGAGCCGCTGGCAAAGCGCAACGGACACGACGACATGCGCCTGCGCGAGCAGCGACTGGCGGATGCAGCCGTCGAGCTCGCCAACCATGCCATGGACTCCGGGATGCTGCCGACGCACAAGAGTCAGCGTCCCCACCTGCACCTCACCGCGTCGGTGCAGACCATCGCGGGCATGGACGGCGCGCCGGCAGCACAGCTGGAGTACTGGGGGCCCGTGCACTGGAAGACCGCGCAGCGCTTGAGCTGCGACTCCTCGGTGATACGCGTGCTCATGGGCGGCGAGTCAGCCGTCCTGGATGTCGGACGCGCGCGCCGGATGCCGTCAGCGGCGACGCTGCGAGCGGTCAAAGTGCGCGATAAGGGATGCGTCTGGCCCGGTTG
>JBHEMA010000160.1:0-3105 GCA_046262795.1 Candidatus Dormibacteria bacterium
GCGCATCACCGGCGCGTCGAGGTACTCGAAGCAGTCCTGGGCGATGACGGCGGACACCTCGGAGGCTACGCTGACGGCCAGGTTGGCCTCCTGCACGATCAGCACCTTGCCGCACTTCTTGGCGCTCGTGACGATGGCCGCGTGGTCGAGCGGCCGCAACGAGCGCAGATCGACGACCTCGCACTCGAAGCCGTCGCCGGCAATGCGCTCAGCAGCTTCGACCGCGGTATGCACCATCATGCCGTAGGTGAAGATCGCGATGTCCGACCCTTCACGCGCGGTGCGCGCGCGGTCGAGTGCGACGACGTACTCGCCATCGGGCACCTCGCCCTTGACCGCGCGATACGCACGCTTGTGCTCGAAGTACATGACCGGATCGGGGTCGCGGAGCGCGGCCACGATCATGCCCTTGGCGTCGTAGGGCGTGCTCGGCACGACTACGCGCAGTCCTGGGATGTGGCAGAAGATCGCCTCGATCGACTGCGAGTGGTAGAGCGCTCCGTGCACGCCGCCGCCGAACGGTGCGCGCACGACCATCGGTAAGCCCCAGTCGCCGTTGCTGCGGTAGCGGATCTTCGCCGCCTCGCTGATGATCTGGTCGACCGCGGGCATGATGAAGTCCTGGAACTGAATCTCTGCGATCGGACGCATGCCGTTGAAGGCGGCGCCGATGGCGACACCCGCAATCAGCGACTCGGCGAGCGGGCTGTCGAGCACGCGATCCTCACCGAACTCCTTCTGCAGGCCTTCAGTGACGCCGAACACACCGCCCTTGGCGCCGACGTCCTCGCCGAGGATGAAGACGCTGCTATCGCGTTGCATCTCGTCGCGAATCCCATCGTGAATCGCCTGGAGGTACGTGATCTCCGCCATCACCTGCCTCCCTCGGCATACACGTGGCGCATCGCCGTCGCGGGGTCGGGCAGTGGTGCAGCCTCGGCCTCCTCCTCGGCCTTGTCGAGCTCGCGGACGAGGTCGGCGCGCATCTCGTCAGCGTCTTCGTCGGACAGCACGCCGATGTCGACGAGCTGCGAACGGAAGCTGCCGAGGGAATCGCGTTCCTTCTCCGCCTCGATGTCCTCCGCGGACCGGTAGCGGCGCTGGTCGTCATCGGACGAGTGCGATGTCAGGCGCAGCACCTTCGCTTCCACGAGCACCGGCCCCTCGCCCCCGCGCGCATGCGCAACAGCATCGCGCGCCGTGCGGAAGCAGGCCATCGGGTCCTCGCCATCGAGCACCATGCCGGGAATCCCGTAGGCCACGGCGCGGTCGGCGACGTTCGGCGTCGGCATCTGCTTCTCCCACGGCACGCTGATGGCATATCCGTTGTTCTCGACGACGAACAGCACTGCCAGCCGATGCGTCGCCGCGAAGTTGATCGCTTCGTGGAAGTCGCCCTCCGACGTGCCACCTTCACCGATCGACGTGAACGTCACGGCGTCCTCGCCGCGCAGGCGCGATGCGTACGCAATGCCTGCCGCGTGGACGAGCTGCGTGCCCACCGGCGAACCGGTGGTGATGATGTTCAGGCGGTGACAGCCATAGTGCGCCGGCATCTGCCGGCCACCACTGTTGGGATCGTCCGCTTTGGCGAGGACGCTGAGCAGGTGGTCGCGAGGTGTCATGCCGAGCACGAGCGTGAGCGCGAGATCGCGGTAGTAGGGCGCGACCCAGTCGTAGCCGGGGCGCAGGTTCATGCCGAAGGCCACCTGCACCGCCTCGTGTCCGATCCCCGAGATCCAGAACGGCGCCCGCCCCTGGCGGTTGAGCACCCACATGCGCTCGTCGAGCAAGCGTGAGCGCAGCATGTGCCGGTAGAGCGTGCGCAGCGTGTCGGCGTCGAGACCCTGCTCGTCGCGCGCGACCGTCTTTGTCAGTGCCACTTCTTGTTCAAACCCTCCAGACCTCGCCTCGCACGGGCAGTATATCGGTGGTTCGGCGCCATCCCCTGCCGCCGGTGGTCAGCCGCAGGCCGACACCGACCCGATTGGCGCGGGCGCCGAAGCGACACGCAGCGGCGCCGTCGTCACCGCGTAGAGCAGGACGGGGCGCCCCGCCGGCAGCGTGATCGTGTCGGTATCCCACACGAAGCCGAATGACGGGTCCGCGACGATGCTCGAGCTGCTCAACGCTGACTGATCGCCGGTGCACCGGTCGACCGCCACCACGTTCCAGCTCACGTCCTGGCTGTCGTGCGCTTGGAGGTTGATCTGGGATTGCACCTGGCATCGCTGACCGAGCTCGCAGACATCGAGCTGCGTCAGCTCTACGCCCGCGATGATGCCCGCGGCTGACGGCGCTGACGGCGTGAGCACACCGCTTCCGCGCGGCGTCGGAGTCGCCGGGACGGTGGGCGGGGCCAGCTCCGCAGGAATGCGCGCCTGCAATGCCGTCGAGGTGGTCGCCTTGCCGGGGTTACCGGCGGGAGCGCTTAGACGCAAACCGATCAGCACGCCCGCCGCCATCACGACTCCGACGACGGCCGCGGCGGCAGCCATGACCGGACGCGGACGCTGACGCAGCCCAAGCAGGCGCGCGCGTCGCCGGGTTGTGACAGCCGCGGGCGCTGCAGCGATTGACGAGCGGCCGCCGTCCTGCCTTTGACCGCGCACCGAGACTCGGGCAACGAGGGTTGCCAGCGATGCGCGCGGCGCCGCCGCACCATTCTCATCGGCCGACGCGGTGACCAGCTGCAACGCATCCTGCGCGCAACCCGCGGCGGCGAGCTGCCCGGATCGCAGCAGCTCGAACAGTGCACCGGCGCCGTTCGTCTGTGATGGACGCCACAACGCGGTCGCAATCGACACGAGCGAGGCGACGTCACGCCGCTCCCATCGCACCGGCCGGTGCTCCAGCGCCGGCTCGATGCCGGCGTCGACGAGACGGATGGACCCATCGGCGCCCGCGAGGATGTTCCCGGGCCGCACGCCACCGTGTGTGATGCCCGCCGCATGCAGCTCCGCGAGCACTTCGAGTCCACCTCGCAGGATGCCGCGCACCTGTAATGCGGTCGGCGCGGCAACCGCGGCCAGACGCGCGACGGGCACGCCACAGTCGTACTCGCGCAGCACCCACACAGTTCCACCGGTCTGCACGACGTCGAGG
>JBHEMA010000161.1:0-11366 GCA_046262795.1 Candidatus Dormibacteria bacterium
ACGTAGCGACGTCGCGCGCGATCCCCTCGCGGAGGCGCTGCGCGACGGCCCGCCCATCGATGATCGTCGCGCTCACGCGGTGCCTCGCTCGACGATGACCGCGGTACGCGCGATCACGCCCGGCAGCGGGGGCTGTTTGGCAACGCGCACGCGGACGTGGCGCGCACGTGGCTGTTCGAGAAGCGCCTGCGCGACACGTGCAGCGACGGTTTCGAGCAGCCGGTGCTGTTCCTCTTCGACAACTCGACGCACGACGTCGAAGCAACGCACGTAGTCGAGCGTGTCGGCCAGATCATCGCTGCGGCCGGCGGGTGCGAGGTCGGCGCTGATCTCCACGTCCACGTAGATGCGCGAACCCAGCTCGCGCTCTGCCTGCACATCTCCATGGTGCCCGAAGAACTCCATACCTTCGAGCACGAGCTTGTCCCCGTCGCTCACGCGGGGATTCTGAACTCTTTTCCCTTTGCCCTACATCGCCCGAAGTTCGCGCTCGGGTTTCAGCACCTGCTCGCGATGGTCGACCGGGTTCACCATCACGACCTGGAAGAGATCTTCGAAGTCACAGTTGAACAGCTGCATGAGCGACTGGCGGAGCTTGGGACCGGGGTTGCGCGTCCCGGCCTCGAGCGCAGGGATGTAGTTCTGCGTCACGCCCAGGCGGCGCGCGAGCTCTCGCTGTGTCAGGTGATGCTTGTCGCGCATCGCGCGAAGCCCTGTCGCCCTCACCTCGACATTCATGTGGCCACGGTACTGACCTCGAAGTTTGTTTGTCAATGCCAAGGTGCGGGCGGCCGTATTCTCTCGTCGATGTGCCGCGTGTGTCTCAAGCGACCTGAGATTTCGGACGAACGGTACGGGCGTTGCGAGCAGTGCGCCAAGGCTGGTCGGATCGCGTTGCGCTTCCGCCTCGCCGCTGACCGGACCGGCGGCTATACGGTCAAGGCAGGCGAGCTCTCACCGCGCGGCTTGCGTCAGAAATGGCGCGATCCGATGCTGCGTTTCAACGGCCGTCCGTCGGTGCGTGCGCACCTCGGATTGCACGAGGTCGACGTCATCACGGCGCGGGACCGGGTCGAGACCGTTCGCATCGCGTCCGATCTCGGAGGTCACGAGGAGGCGGTGATCACGGCGCTGCGGCACGCCGTCGAGCGCACCGACGCGGCATGGTGAGCGTCAGCGCGTCAGCCGCCACCAGAAGCCAGGTGGTTCGAGGGCGTCGTCCGTCACGATCGGCCAGGTGACGACGTTCTTGCCCCGAAGCGCTCCGTCAATCGCGCCCACCTGCGCTCCTGCGGGAGTAGACGGAGTCGGTTGCTTCATCGACGTCCGCAGTCTCAGGACCTCCCCGCGACGGACCACGATCACGCCACCGGACGGCCTCGCGCGCAGCGAAGTGCCGGCTCCCCAGGGTTCCTCGAGACGTCCCTGGACAGCGGGTGTGAGCGCGCTGAGGTCGACGGCGGCGTAGCTCCTCACCGCGGCATGAACGCTGTCCTGGGCCACGGCGAAGGCGCGACCCAGCTCGGGATGGTCGGGATCGACGGTCGCATCGGGAGGCTGGCCCAACACGGCGCCGTACACCGTCACCGCAGCGGCTTGGGCCGCATACGCGTGCCGGGCGGCAAAGAGCAGGCACCCTCCCGCAGCCGCGGTCCACCCGGTCTTGATGCCGAGCCAATCGGGGTTTGCGCCCAGCGCGATGTCGAGGCTGTGCACGACGGTGCCGTCGGAGAGCGTCGCCGACTGCGTGCGCACGAGCTCCGCAAAGGCCGCTTGCGCGAGCGCCGCGCGTGCGAGCACGACGAGGTCATCCGCACTCGACACGGTCTGCGCGCTGACGCCGCTGGCGTCGTCGAAATGCGTCTGATGCATGCCGAGCGCCGCTGCTTCTCGGTTCGCGTGCGCGACGAACGCGCCGACGCTGCCGTCGACCCACCGTGCAAGCGTGTCGGCAATGTTGTTCGCCGAGGGCAGCAGCAACGCGAGCAGCAGATCGCGTTCGCTGAGGCGCTCGCCGGCACGCACAGGGACTGCCGATCCTCCAGCGGCAACGGCCTGCTCGTACAGGGTGACGTCCTGCGAGGTGATGGTCAGTGACGGACCCGTGGACGCCGCCTGCAGCGGATGCGCGCCGAGGACCATCAGGGCCGTCATCGTCTTGGCGACGGAGCCGATCGGCCGTGACACGTCGGCGTTCGCGCTGGCGAGCGTGTCGCCGGTATCGCTCAGCAGGGCGATGCTTCCCGTCGGCGGGAGCGCGACCGGCGGCGGCGAGCCGGGCGCGGCCGCCAGCGTCGCCGGGGCGTCGAGCCTGGTGCTCGGTTGAGGCAGCGGCGCGAGCGTCCGCACCTCGACGACAACCTCCGCCGCCACGACCACGGCCGCAACGGCCGCAATGACGACGATTCGACGCCGCGGCGGCCGCATTAGAACGCTGCGCTCCAGCCTCTCGCGGTCCTGCCCCGTACGATGCCGCCGTGGCGACCGAGGATCACGACCATGTGCATGAGCACCCGGACGAGCCGGAGGGCGGGCTGCATGTGCACGACCATGGATTGGGTCATGTGCACGGCGCGGCGGTGCCCCGCGACGGCGGTGCGCTCCGGGTCGTCGCCATCAGCTCGCTGCTGTTGGGTGCCGTGGCCGCGCTCGAGCTCGGCGCCGCCGCCGTCTCGAACAGCGCCGGTGTGCTCGCCGACGGGCTGCACAACCTCGGCGATGTCTCGACCACCGTGGCGCTTGCCATCGCGTTCATCCTCAGCCGGCGCGCTCCGACCAAGCGGTTTCCCTACGGCTACCACCGGGGTGAGGACCTGGCGGGCTTGGTGGTCCTCGCGCTCATCGTTGGCAGCGCAGTCGCTTCCGGGGTGACATCGATCGAGCACCTGCTCCACCGCCAACCGCTGACGAACACCGTGCTCGCGCTGATCGTCGCGGCCGCCGGTTTCGCCGGCAACGAGCTTGCGGCCCAGTACAAGATCCGCGCCGGCCAGCGGCTCCGCAGCGCGTCACTCATCGCCGACGGGCGGCACTCGCGCGTCGACGGATTGGCGTCGCTCGGCGCCGTCGCCGGCGTCGGCGGAGCCGCACTCGGTGTGCCCGTGCTCGACCCCGTCGCGGGCCTCGTCATCACAGCGATCATCGCGGTCGTCGCGTGGGAGACGGGCCGCACGGTCACCGGCCGGCTGCTCGACGAGGCTGACGCCTCGTTGATCAGCACGATCGAGGAGGTGGCGCAGTCGACCGAGGGCGTGCTCGCGGTCACGGAGGCGCGGGCGCGCTGGACGGGGCGCCGGGTGCTCGCCGAGCTCACCGTCGCGGTCGCGCCGGACGCGACCCTCGCCAGCGCACACGCACTCGGCGAGGAGGTTCGCCATCGTCTGTACCACCGCATCGATCCTCTCATCGAGGTGATCGTGCATCTCGACCCCGCAGGCGACGCCGCCGCGCACGCCGCGGTGTCGCACCACGAACGATGAGCTCCGGCACGACGCCTGCGACCGACGCGCCGTCCACCGCGCACCTCGGCAAGCGCGCACTGCGCAACACCATCTTCATCCTCATCGCCCGCGTGCTCTCACGCGTCGTCGCGCTGGGCACGGTCGTGCTCATCGGACACGTGCTCGGCGACACGAGATTCGGACAGCTGCAGACCGCCGTGACCTACAGCGCGCTTGCATCGATCGTCGCCGACTTCGGATTCGTGACCCTGTACGTGCGCGAGAGCGCCCGCAACCCGTCTCGTATCTCGCAGTTCCTCGGATTCGCGATGTCGATGCGCGTGCTGCTCTGCGTGGCGAGCGCCCCGCTGCTCCTCGCCGGCCTGTGGTTCGCGGGGCTGCAGGGGATATGGGTCCCCACCTTCGCGTTGCTCGTCCTCGGTGGCTACCTGTTGCTCATTCGGAGCACGCTCTACGCCAAGCAGCAGCTCACCTTCGAGATCGCGGAAATCGTCCCGGAGAGCCTGCTGTTGCTGGGACTCGTGCTCCTCGGCGCGGCCATCCACGGCGACACTGCGTTCTTCCTGTGGGCATACACCATCAGCTACGCGGCCGCGATCGTGTACTTCCTCATCGTCATCACCGCGAAGGGCATCGCGCGGCCGCGATGGGACCTTGACCGCAGTCTCATCCGCCCATGGTTTGCGGCGGGGTTGCCGCTTGCGATCACGTACCTGCTGACGACGGTGTATTTCAAGCTGGATGTTCCGATCCTTCAACATGTGCGCTCCTACGCGGAGGTCGGGTGGTACACGCTCGCCTACAAACCGTTCGAGGCGTTGCTCTTCATCCCGTACACGTTGCGCAGCGTGATCTTCCCCGTGCTCTCGATCTACAAGACGCAGGCGCCCGAACGCGTGCTGGCGACTGCCGAGAAGTTCTTCAAAGGACTGGCGATCATCGGCTGGCCCATCACGGTCGGTCTGTTCCTGCTGAGCCCGCAGTTCAACGATCTCTTCCAGCTGTACCCGCAATCGGAGCCGGCGCTGCACATCCTGTCGCTCGCGATCTTCTTCGCCTTCATCGACAACACGTTCGCCGCGACGTTCAACGCCGTCGATCGGCAGAAGACGTTTGCCTACATCGCGCTGAGCGGGCTGGCCATCAACTTCGTGATGAATCTCATCGCCATCCCACTCTTCGGGTACATCGGCGCCAGCTGGACCACCGTGATCACCGAGGTATGCCTCGTCACTGTCGGCTGGACGGTGCTGCGCCGAACCGTGGGCACGTTGCGCGTCATCCACGTCACCTGGCGCGTGATCCCGGCGGGACTGGTCATGGGCGCGTTCATCTTCCTGGTGCACCCAGAGGGACGACTCCCGCTGCTGTGGGTGACGGCTGCGTCGGCCGTCATCTACGCGCTGTGCCTCCTGCTCTTTCGCGCGCTCGACGCGGAGGACTGGGACGCGCTGCGTTCAGTGGTGCGCCGGCGGGTCGTACCGTCGTGAGCGTGCTGCGAACAGCGACATCGGCAGAGGTCCGCGGATGGGACGAGCTGGTGCTGGCCAATCCCGACGGTGGTCACATCCTGCAGTCGCGCGCGTGGGGCGAGTTCAAGCGTGATTCCGGATGGGAGCCACGTTTCATGGTCGCGGAACTCGCTCGCCCGGTGGCGGTGCTCTTCCTGGTCCGGCGGATCGCCGGCCTCGGGACGCTGTGGTACACGCCGAAGGGCCCCGGCATCGCAGAAGCGGACATGCTGCCTACGCTGGCTCGCGCCTGGTGTGACATGAGCCAGGGCTTTCTGCTCAAGTGCGAGCCCGAGCTCGAGGTTTCCGTCGACACGAGCGCATGGCCGGACGCCGGCTTGCGCAAGGCGCGGCTCGACGTGCAGGGGAACGCAGCAACGATCTTCGTCGACCTTGCGCGCAAGGAGGACGACATCCTCGCGTCGTTCAAATCGAAGACGCGGTACAACATCCGGCTGGCTGCGCGAAAGGGTGTCACGGTGCGCCGCGTGCCGGTTGACGAGCGCAGCGCCGATGCGATGTACCGCCTGATGCGGGCGACGTCGCAGCGCGGCGAGTTCATCCTGCGGCCGCGTTCGTACTTCGAGACGTACTGGCGCATGCAGGAGGCGAACGACCAGGGCGCGCTCTTCTTCGCCTTTCTCGCCGACGAGGTGCTTGCCGGCGTGTTCGTCACGCACTTCGGAGCGCGCGGTTGGTACAAGGACGGCGGCTCGAGCCGGCGTCACCACGAGCTGATGGCGCCGTACCTGCTGCAATGGGAGGTGATGCGCTGGCTACGCAGCCGCGGCGTGCGCAGCTACGATCTCGTAGCCGTCCCGCGACGCGCAGAGTTGCACGAGGGGCACCGCTTCTGGGGCCTGTATCGCTTCAAGTCCGGGTTCCACGACGACATCACCGAATTCGTCGGCACCTGGGACGTGCCGCGGAGCGAACGGCGATACCGGCTATGGGACCCGTACGGCGAGAAACTAGCGCGGCAGTGGGTCTACCGCGTCAACCACGACATTTTTTACTGACCAGAGGGGGAAGGGGTTGCCCATGTGGAACCCGTTCCTGGTCGCGTCCGATTAACTTCTCTTGGAGCCGCGGCCGCTCTTCAACGACGACGAGAGCGTCGTGCTTGCGGAGAAGCGCACGACGCGACGCGCGGGGACGCGGACCTCTTCACCGGTTCTGGGATTGCGACCCGTGCGCGCCTTGCGCTGCGAGGTCTTGAACGCACCGAACCCGTGGATGCGCACCTCGTCACCCTTCTGCAGCGTCTCCGAAATAGTGTCGAACACCAGCATCACCTCGTCGCGCGCTGCGGACATGGGGATCTCCGCGTGATCCGCGAGCTTCCTGGCGAGAACATCCCGGGTTACGACTGTGGCCATGCGTCATCTCCATGAAGGTGTTGCAGCACTTCGCAGCCCGCGCAACACCGGCTGATCCTGTGCGGAGCCCGTGCATTGTAGGAAAACGCCGCGCCGACAAGTCAATGCGGCTGCGATGATTCGGCGGTGGACACGCAGCCCGTCCGTACCGAGCGCGACGGCCGTGTCCTCATCGTCGTCATCGACAGGCCCGAGGTGCGCAACGCCGTCGACCGGCCGACGGCGGACACGCTGGCGGTCGCGTTTCGAGAGTTCGACGCTGACGAATGCCTTGACGTTGCCGTCCTCACCGGTTCTGGCACCACGTTCTGCGCGGGCGCCGACCTGACGTCGGTGAGCGCCGGTAGCGAGCGTGCACCACGCGCGGCGCTCCACGGCGACGCGCCACTGGGCGTGTCACGGATGATGCTCGGCAAACCGGTGGTGGCAGCGATCGAAGGTCATGCGGTCGCCGGCGGCCTCGAGCTGGCGCTCTGGTGCGACCTCCGTATCGCCGGTGACAGCGCCGTGCTCGGCGTGTTCTGCCGTCGCTTCGGCGTCCCGCTCATGGACGGCGGCACGATCCGCCTGCCCCGCATGATCGGCCACGGCCGCGCGCTCGACCTCATCCTCACCGGCAGACCGGTGCACGCCGACGAGGCGCTGGCGATGGGCCTCGTCAATCGCGTCGTCCCGGCCGGTACCGCGCTGGACGCCGCCCGCGCACTCGCGCACGAGCTCGCCGAACTCCCCCAGACGTGCATGCGCAGCGACCGCCTCTCGAGCTACGAACAGTGGTCGATGCCGATGTCCGACGCACTCCGCAACGAGACACAACACGGCCTCGAGGTCATCGCCTCCGGCGAGACACTCGAAGGCGCCGAGCGCTTCCGGCGCGGCGCGGGCCGTCACGGAAGCAAGCTCACCTGACGGGAGCCGCGGCTCAGGAGCGCACGTCAGAGCGCGAGCGAGCCTATCTCCATATGCGTTTCATGATGACCCGCGCGAGCTTCTCGGGGTCGTGATGCGTCGACACGCGAGGGTTGACGACGTCAGCGAGGATGTAGTGCACCGGTTTGCGCGACGCGCGATCGCGATCGAACGACACGCGGGAGATGCCGGCGTCCTGGGCTGACCGTGGCAACGGCGGGCCGACGTTGCTGTTGACGATGACGTAGTCGAAGACGTTGCCGCCGACGTGCGCCTCGATGGTTTCGAGGTGCTCGCTGACGGTGAACCCGAGCGTTTCACCCGGCTGACCCGCGACGTTGCACACATACACCTTCACCGCAGGACTTGCGCGCAACGCCTCGACCATGCCGTCGACCAGCAGGTTGGGCAGGATCGAGGTGTAGAGCGAACCCGGTCCGCAGACGATGAGCTCGGCATCGAGGATCGCGGACTCCGCTTCCGGGTTGATCGCCGCATCGGCCGGATCGAGGAAGACGCGGTCGATGCGTCCATCGCCGTGCGGAACACGCGACTCGCCGACACGCACCTCTGCGCCTGCGGTTGCGCAGAGCGTGACATCACGCAGGGTGCTCGGCACGATCTGTCCGCGCACCGCGAGCACGCGCCCGGACTCGCGGATGGCGTGCTCGAAGTCTCCCGTGATCTCGGCCATCGCCGTGATGAAGAGGTTGCCGAACGAGTGACCGCTCAACGAGCCGTCGCCACCGAAGCGATGCTGGAACAGCTGCGTCATCAAGGGCTCCGTCTCGGCGAGCGCTGTCAAGCACTGACGGATGTCGCCCGGCGGCAGGACGCGAAACTCGTCGCGGAGCCTGCCGCTCGAACCGCCGTCGTCCGCGACGGTGACGATAGCGACGATGTTGCCCGTGTACTTCTTCAGTCCGCGTAACAGCGCAGAAAGGCCCGTACCGCCGCCCAGAGCAACGACCCGCGGTCCCTTCGCCAGGAGACGAAAGCGGTAGAGCTGCTCGACAAGCCCGCGATCGTCACCGTTGTTGCGGCCCAGGAGCAACGGACCCAGAATCGATTGGCCGAGCTTGTACGCGGACATGAGCAGCAGACCGCCGCCGATCAGGACGAAGATGCACGCGCGCACAACGTACGGAAGAAACTGCAGCGTCGCGATCTGCACCCATTCCGGGAAGGAGCTGTCCGAGCGGTAGACGTCGCGCAGGACATAGCCGAACCCAAGGCTGAGGATGACGATGCTCGCGAAGAGCAGCAGCAGCCACCGCTTGACGTGAAGCCCAGGCGTGAACCACAGGCGAAGGTTCTGACTTGGGCGAGATTTCGCCTTCATCCGCTGGATCGATTCTGACACGCGGCCGCGACGGTCAGCCGCTGCGGCGCCGTGTGTGCCTACGCCCCCTTGCTCGCCAGCGCTTCAGCCTCGTCGCGACGCATCCGCAGCTTTGCCAGGCGGTGTTCGGCTTCGATGTAACGCGTCGTGCCCGAATACGAGCGCATGACGAGGCTCTGCGTGTGGGCACGATCGTCACCGAGGAAACGCACGCCCTCGAGGAGCTCGCCATCGGTGATGCCGGTTGCGGCGAAGAACACGTTGTCGCCGGCGACGAGGTCGTCCAGCTTCAGGACATCTGCTTCGCGCTTGCCCTCACGCTCGAGCAGCTGGCGGTCGCCTTCGCGAAGCCAGAGTCGCGCCTGCATCCCCCCACCGATGCACTTCACGCCGGTGGCAGCGAGCACGGCTTCGGGTGCGCCGCCGACGCCCATGAGCGCGTCGATACCGGTGCGATGTTCCATCGCGGCCATCAGGCCGGCCGCAACATCGCCGTCCATGATCAGCTTGACGCGCGCGCCCGCGCCGCGGATGTCATCGAGGAGCTGTGTGTGGCGGTCGCGGTCCAGCACGACGACTGTGAGGTCTTCAACACTGCGGTCTTCAGCCTTCGCGATGCGATGGAGGTTTGCGCTCACGCTGTCTGTGATGTCGATCACATCCTTCGCGGCAGGACCGACGATGAGCTTCTCCATGTACGGCACATGCGTGTGGTACATCGACCCGCGCTCGGCGAGCGCGACCGTTGCGATGCCGCCCGGCAATCCGCGCGCCACCAGCCGCGTGCCGTCGATGGGATCGACCGCGACGTCGACCGCGGGCGGATTCCCATTGCCGACGTGCTCACCGATGTACAGCATCGGCGCCTCGTCCTTCTCACCCTCGCCGATGACGACGACACCGTCCATGTCGACAAACCCGAGGCTGCGCCGCATCGAATCCACGGCGGCTTGATCCGCCGTCTCCTTCTGGTTGCGCCCCATGTACCGGGCGGCCGCCATCGCCGCTCCTTCCGTGACGCGCACCAGCTCCAGGGCGAGATTGCGATCGATCGGAGTGCCGAGATCGCGCTGATGATTGCCGTCGGCCATGGTGGCCGGGATCATACAGGCGGGCGAGAACCGCCGCCATCCCCGTGTATGTCGCGAAGAAGCCCGGCGACGCCGAAGCTGCTCACCGCACCTGCGGCGCAGCGCACACCTTCGGCGAGCGCCTGCGCAAAGACGTCGAGTGCGCCGCGCTCGGCCTGTGCGCAGTGACCGAGGAATCCGCCTGCAAGCGCGTCGCCCGCTCCGGTCGGATCGATGACGCGGTCGACCGCGTGCGCGGCGATCTCGGTGACGCCCGTCGCGCTGACGCATGCGGCGCCGTCGGGTCCCCGCTTGACCACGACTGCGCGCGTGCGTCCGCGTCCGCACAGTGAGCTGGCGGCCGTCCTCCAATCGGACTGCCCCGTCAGCATCCGCAGTTCTTCGATGTTGAGAAACAGGACGTCCGCTGATTCGGCGACTCTGCGCACGGCAGCGAGCTTCTCGCGGATGAACACCGTCATCGAATCAGCACCGATGAGTCGCGCCTTGGATTGGCAAAGCACGTCCAGCTGCAGATGCGGGTCCATGCTTCCGAGGAAGAGCACGGGCGCGTCGCTGGACGCCGTACTCAGCAGTGGACTCCACGCGGCGTCACAGCCGGGCTCCGCCGACTCGTGCGACGTCACCCAGCGTTCGAAATCGTGCGTCGCGTGCCATGTGAACGTCGGATGCTCGCTCACGACGACGCCTTCGATGTCGACGCGCGTCGCCTCGAGCAGGGCGCGATAACCGTCGACGGTGTCACTGCCGACGATGCTGTTCAGGTGCACCGTCGCGTGTCGCGACGCGGCGAGCGCGAAGTACACCGCTGAGCCGCCGAGCGACGTACGCGTGCCGTGCGGCGTGGTGATGTCGTCGCGATGCAGCGTGCCGCAGGCGGCGATGTCCCAGCTCACGGCGCGGTGGCTGCGAGCGAGCTACTGTGCGAGGACAGCGGGTGCGTTGTCGCGGAACAACGGAATGATCGGTGCGAGCGCGGGCTCCTGCGTCGCGCGCACGCGCTCGAGCAGCAGCTCCTGGGCGGCGAAGAGCACATCGGCGACGTGTTCCGGATCACGGTTGATGCCGAGCTCATCGCGCAGTCGCGCATCGACATCACCCACCGAGCGAACAACTGCAGCCCACAACTGCGATGGGATCAAGCGCCACTCTCGCAAACGGCACTCCTCGATGAGGTCGAGCAGCGCGTCGGACTCGAGTACCCGGCGCCGCGCCCGGCTGAGGCGCGACCTGCGGAAGGCGGCCACGCGCTCGGCATGCGCGATCTCGCGCCGTGTCCGTTCCATGGGGCCGGTGCCATCCACCGGGGCGGGCGAGATCACCAGCGGATTGTACCCGCCACATTCCGTCGAAACGGTTGCGATGCGGTCCCGTCAGGCCGGATAGCAGAGCGATCGCCAGCGGCCCGATTCGGCAACCAGGTGCACGACGCGCTGGAGGCGTCGCGGCTCCACTTCACCAACCGTGTATTCGACATCGAGCTCCGCCACATCTCGATGTATGACACCTCGATCGGGCTCGCCCCACTCGGTCAGAAAGCGGACATCACGCACGCGCATCCCGCGCAACCGGGTCATCGATCCGACGCCCTGCGCCGCAGCGAACGCCTCCGCGGATCCCCATGTGCGGCGGCAGTGATCGCTCAACTGCTCGAACGCCCGCGTGTACTGGCC
>JBHEMA010000162.1:0-6977 GCA_046262795.1 Candidatus Dormibacteria bacterium
ATCGGCGTCGTGATCCCCGCGCTGCGAAACGCGGTGACCGCTTTGGCGATGAACACGTCGCCGCCCCACAGCACGATGCCGCCGGGATTGGCCGCCTTCACGGCCGCCACCTGCGCGTCGATCGTTGGTGACTGCGCCGGCACCTCGATGGCGTTGCTCGGGCTCAGCGTCACCCCGTTGGTCTTGAAGTTGCTGACCATCTGATCGGATCCGTCGCGTCCGTTGCCGGAGTCGTCGTGGAGCAGCGCGACGGTCTGCGTATGGCTCTGCACGTACGTCGAGAGCAGCCCCGCCGCCGCGTCGTTGGGAATGCCGAGGCGGAACAGACTCGCGCGCGGGGCCTGCCCCTCGCCACCGAGAAGGCCGGTGTCGCCGTTGGTGATGTCGACCTCGGGCACGCCGGCGGCCTCACTCTTGCCACCGCTCGCCTCGAAGCCGATGCCGTCCTCGATGACCGCGACCGCGCCGTCGTGAACGGCGCTGTCGACGTTGCTCGCGGCCTGCTGCGGCTGCGCGTTGTCGTCGTACTTCTTCAGCGCCAGCGTGTACGTGGCACTACCGACCCTGACGCCACCGCTCGCGTTTGCCTGGTCGACCGCCAGCTGCGCGCCGCGCGTGATGACGCCGGCCACGTACGGGTCGGCCGTCGACGGGATGTTCAGCGCGACCAGGATCGTCGAGCCGGTCCCACCCGGTCCGCTCGAAGAGCCGCCGCACGCGGCCAGCATGCTAGCTCCGGCGAGGCCGGCCAGGAGCGCCACGTGTCGGTGCGTTCGCATGCGCGTATCTCTCCCCATCGCGCGGTTGCCTGGACGGGCGGCATCGTACGAGATCGGCGCGCCGTCCTCGCTCTGAACAACGGACCTGTGGCGTGCCTTCTTGCATTCGCCGTGGAAAAACCTTCAGGCGGCGACGGATCTGTCGCCCCGGTGCCAGAATGTGACAGCGCTGCGGTGGGTGTCTGGGCGGGTCGGCGACACGATAGCCCGGTTGTGCACAGCGCCAACCCTGAGAGAGAGGGCCGTGTGGTCGATGGGTCGGTCGGTGAAGACGAGGCGTTGATGCAGCGCGTCCAGGTCGGGCGGCTTGTCGGACGGGTGCGCTGGGCAGGCGTGGTCCTGGGTGTCGTGCAGGCGGTCACCAGCTCGAACCCGCGTCCCATCTTCGGCATCGTCGGTGTCATGCTCGCGGCGGTTTCCATGGCCGCATACAACGTGCCGGTCATGCTGCTGCACCGGCTGCCGCGAAAATGGGTCGAGCGGCTCATCCTCATCGCGCTCGCAGGCGACTTCCTCGTCGTGGCAGCGTGGATGTTCCTTACGGCAAACGACGCGTTCGGGACGACCTACGCTGCGTTCGGCCTCGTCGCCATCGAGGCGGCGATCCTCTTCCGCTGGCGCGGCGTGCTTGGGTTTGCCGTCGCGTTCTGCGTCACGTACGCGGCGTTCTATCTCTTCCGGCTGCTCTCCTTCAACTACGAGCCACTTTTCTCGAGCATCCTGTATCGCACGGGCATCATCCTGCTCATTGCCGTGTTCGTCGGCGCCATCGTCACCGCGAGCGAGCGGCGGCGCGAGCGATATCAGATGCTGCTGCAGGCGATCAGCGATCTCGGCGAGGGACTCATCATCACCGAGAACGGCCGCGTGGTGTACAGCAACGAGGCCTACCAGCGGCTCACCGGATACACGCTCGATGAGCTGCAGGCGTTCCCCACGCTGATCGACCTCGCGCCGCAGGAACATCGCGAAGCGCTGGCCGAGACGCTGCGCGCACGGCTCTCGGGCCACGCGCGCGAGTCGCAATACGAGGGACAGCTGGTGCGACGTGACGGCGACATCGTCGATGTCGAGACCGCGATACGTCCACTGACCACCGAGGGGCAGCACCGCCTCATCGCGGTGGTGCGCGATATCACCGACCGCAAGCGCGTGCATGAAGAGCTGCAGGACAGCGAGCGTCGGGCATACATGGCGGCGCGGCTTGACCCGCTCACGGGCATCGCCAACCGTCGTGCGTGGGATGAGGAGATCGAGCGGGCGATGGCACGGTCGCGTCGCGACGGCTCGTCACTCACCGTGGCGATGATCGACCTCGACAACTTCAAGGCATACAACGACGACTGGGGCCACGTTCGCGGCGACGAGCTGCTGCGTGAGATCACGGCGGGATGGCAGCAACCATTGCGCGCCGTCGACGTCCTGGCGCGCTACGGTGGCGACGAGTTCGCCCTGCTGCTGCCGGGATCGAGCGTCGATGAGGGCAGGCTCGTGATGCAGCGACTGCGCGAGGCGTCACCGCCGCTGCAAGTCTTCTCCGCGGGGCTCGCGTCGTGGGACGGCGCCGAGAGCACGGAGTCGCTCATGGCTCGCGCCGATGCCGCTCTGTACAGGAGCAAGCGATCCGGCCCGGGACGCGTGACCGCGATCGCCACGTCGCACGAGCGCGTCCAGAGCTGGTCGTACCTCATCCCGCGCCTCCTCGCCGGGCGCGACATCGCGGCCGTGTACCAGCCGATCCGGCGGCTCGACACGCTTGCGCTCATCGGCTATGAGGCACTGGCGCGGCCGACGGGATTTGGCGAGCGGTCGAGCGTCGAGGACCTCTTCGATGCGGCGAAACGGCTTGGGTTCTCGCGTGATCTCGACTGGCTCTGCCGCCGCGCCGCCGTGCACGGTGCGACGTCGCTGGCGCGCAACTCATTGCTCTTCGTCAACGTCTCGGTGCACGCGCTGCTGGACCCGCTGCATGACGTCGACCAGATGCTGCTGCTCATGAGCTGGGCCGGGCGCGCGACGGACACCGTCATCTTCGAGATCAGCGAGCGCGATCCCATCTCCGATCTCGACCGCCTGCGCAACGTGCTCGCGAGCTATCGCGCCGAGGGCTTTCGCTTCGCACTGGACGACGTCGGTGAGGGCCATTCGACGCTCGAGGTGCTGACGTCGGCCAAGCCCGAGTTCATCAAGGTGGCGCGGAGCCTGTCCATCGGCGTGCAGAGCTCCGGTCCGCGGTCGGCGGTGCAGGCGCTGGTGACGTTTGCCGAATCGAGCGGCGCCGAGCTCATCGCCGAAGGCTTGGAGACCCAGAACCAGATGCGTCGGATCAATGAGCTCGGCATCGCCCTCGGTCAGGGCTACGGCGTGGCTCCGCCGCGCCGCGCGCACCAGCTGGCCTACGAGAGCGTCGCCTGACGCGTGATTCTCTGACCACCGGGCATACTCGGGGAATGCTGGAGAAAGCGACGTTCGCGGCGGGATGTTTCTGGGGCGTGGAGTCCGTGTTCGAGCAGGTGCCGGGCGTGGTGGCGACGCGTGTCGGCTACACCGGTGGCCACACCGACCAGCCGACGTACGAACAGGTGTGTTCGCACGCGACTGGTCACGCCGAGGCTGTCGAGGTGACGTATGACCCGGCGCAGGTCACGTACGACGACCTCCTCAACGCGTTCTGGATTAACCATGACCCGACGCAGCTCAACCGGCAAGGTTGGGATGTCGGCGACAACTACCGTTCGGCGATCTACTACCACTCGCCGGAGCAGCAGCAGGCCGCCGAGCGCTCGAAGGAGCAGCTCGAGACCGAGCACCGCTATCGCAAGCCGGTCGTCACCCAGATCGCGGCGGCGCAGCGGTTCTGGCCGGCTGAGGAGTACCACCAGAAGTACTACTCACGGCGAGGCATGGCTGCGGCCTGCAAGCTGGCCTGACTGCAGCCGGGTCACGGCGGGTAACAACAGCCCCATCCGACCATGCGCGCGGGTGACGAGGCGATCACCTCATCGCCGATCCGCCCGGATCGACGTGACAATGCGGCAGGTCGCTCACTTCCGATGACCACTCCTACCCGCTCTCGCCTTCGCCGCATCCTCGCGGTCCTCCGGCTCGCTCGTGACGCCGACTTCGAGCAGGTCTTCGTCGCGCACCCGCAGGCGCTCTTGGTGCACGACACGGACACCGGCCGGGTGCTCGCGGCCAACGACGCGGCCGTGCGTCAGTACGGATATCCGCGTGCGCAGTTGCTGGCGATGACCATCCGGGACGTCACCAGCGGAGACGACCCTGCGATAGCGGAGCAGCATCGGACTCGCGACGGACGGCTCATCGACGTGCATTGCGACTTGAGTCGCGTGACGTTTCGCGGCCGTGAAGCCGTGCTCGTGCTGGCGAGCGAGGTCGGCGATCAGCGCCGCATGCAGCAGCGCCTGGAGCACAACGCGCACCACGACCCGCTGACGGGACTCGCGAACCAGGTCCTGCTGCGTCAACAAATCCGCGAGGCTGTCGACGGGCTGCGTGACAACGGGAGTCAGAGCCTTGCGGTGCTGGTGCTGGATCTCGACGGTTTCAAAACCGTAAACGACACCTTGGGACACACTCTCGGCGACCGCGTGCTTGCCATTACGGGCGCGCGCATTGCACGCTGCATCAAGAAACGCGACACCGCGGGGCGTCTCGGTGGCGACGAGTTCGGCATCGTCCTCGCGTCGGTGAATGGCGATGACAACGCCGTCAGGGTGGCCGAGCGGATCATCGGCGAGGTGCAGAAACCGATCAATCTACGTGGACGGTCGGTGGTGATCAGCGCCAGCTGCGGAGTCGCCGTCACCGACCATAACGGTCGCACGCCGGAAGAGCTCATCAGCGACGCGGACGTTGCCATGTACGCCGCAAAGTCGCGCGGCGCGGGATCGGTCGCGCTCTTCTCGCAGCCGCTGCGGATCGCGCTGATCAACCGCATCGGGCTGGAGCAGGACCTTGCGGCTGCGCTCACGCGAGAGGAGTTCGAAGTCTTGTATCAGCCACAGGTCGATCTGCGCAGCCGGCGCGTGATAGCAGTCGAGGCGCTCGTGCGCTGGCGGCACCCGACTCGCGGGAGCATCCCACCTGATGAGTTCATCCCCGTTGCGGAGCAGCTGGGTCTCGTCTCAGCCATCGACGAATGGGTGCTCCGCACCGCGCTGCGCGCGCTTAGGCAGTGGACCTCCGAAGGTCTGGAAACGCTGCGCCTCGGAATCAATCTCTCCCGCCAGGACCTCGGGCGCGAGGATCTCGCCGCAACGGTCCGCGAGTCGCTCATCGACGCGCGTCTCGAGCCGTGGCGCCTCGAGCTCGAACTCACCGAGACGGCCGCGCTGGCGCAACCCTCCGCCGCGAAGGCGCGGCTGCACGAGCTGCGCGCCATGGGTGTGCGCATCGCCATCGACGACTTCGGCACCGGGTTCTCAATGCTCAGCAGCCTTCGCGATCTGCCTATCGACCGCCTCAAGATCGATCGCTCGTTCGTCACCGACCTCGACCAGGATGAGGATGCGCGGGCCATCGTGGGGCCGACGATCACGATGGGTCACGCGCTCGGGCTCGACCTCTGCGCTGAGGGAGTCGAGTCGGCGGCGACCGCCGATCTGCTCGAGACACTCGGCTGTGACAGCGCCCAGGGGTTCCACTTCGCCCGCCCGATACCCGGTGAGCAGGTGCTCGAGTGGATGCGCAAGCACAGCCGCGCGGTGTCCTCGAGACCTAAATCGTCGCTCCCGGCGAATGTTGGCGTGTTGAATGCGGCTCGGCAAACCCTGCCAGCTCAATTTCCAGATTCTGTCCAGCGTTCAGCGTGAGCGGCTGCTCGATCCGCCGCCCGCCCGGCAACAGCCCGCGAAGCGTCCAGGATCCCGCCACCGGATAGAACAGGAAGCGGCCGGTCTCGTCAGTCCGTGCCTCCGCGGTGAAGTCGCCGGACGGTCCGATGAGCTGAACGTATGCACCCTCGACCGGCTCTCCGTCCTGGCTCACCCTCCCATGTAGTCTCACGTGCCGGCGCCCACCTCCAACGGCACGCCGACGAGCGAACCGTACTCCGTCCACGAGCCGTCGTAGTTCTTCACCTCGGGGTACCCGAGGAGCTCGTGCAGCACGAACCAAGTGTGGGATGAGCGCTCACCGATGCGGCAGTACACGATCACCTCATCGTCGGGCGACATCCCCGCCTGCTCCTGGTAGAGCGCACGCAGCTCCTCCGCCGAACGGAAGGATCCGTCGTCCTTGGCGGCGCGCGACCAGGGCACATTCGTCGCGCCCGGGATGTGCCCGGTGCGCTGCGCCACCTCCTGCGGCAGATGTGCGGGCGCAGCCAGCACGCCGCTGAACTCCTCCGGCGACCGCACGTCGATCATGGGTGCCTTCTTCACCTTTGCGATCACCTCGTCGCGGGCGGCTCGGATGTCGGCGTCGGGGTCCTTCGCGCGGTACGTGGCGGGCGTGATCTCGGGTCCATCGGCGGTGAGCGGACGGCCCTCGAGCTCCCACTTCTTGCGTCCGCCGTCCATCAGGCGTACGCGGTCGTGGCCGTAGTACTTCAGGTACCAATAGGCGTAGGCGGCGAACCAGTTGTTGTTGCCGCTGTAGAGGACGATTTCGTCGTCTTGCGAGATGCCGCGCGAACCCATCAGCGCCTCGAAACGTGCCTTGTCGACCACGTCACGCGCGTTGGGATGCTGCAGCTCCTCGCGCCAGTTGAGCGCGACGGCACCGGGGATGTGGCCCTTGTCGTACGCCGACGTGTCCTCGTCGACCTCGACCACGTGCAGGTCGGGGCTGCCGAGGCGGGCGGCCACCTCGTCTGTCGAGATGAGCGTGTTCGGCTTCGCGTAGTCCATAACGACCTCCACCGCACGGGATGCTTCGCTGAAACGGTATCAGGCACCCTGCGGGTTTGCGAGCGTCTGCGGGTGGGAACCATCGTCAAGCCAGACACGCGAGGAGACGCGATGCAGAAGGTTCAACTGAGCGATGCCGAGTGGAAGGAGAAGCTCACGCCCGAGCAGTACAAGGTGCTGCGCAAGGCGGGCACCGAGCCGCCCTTCACGGGTCAGTACGTGCACGTCAAGGGGAACGGCGTGTACTGCTGTGCCGGCTGTGGCGCGGAGCTCTTCCGCGCGGACACCAAGTACGAGTCGGGCACGGGCTGGCCCAGCTTCTGGG
>JBHEMA010000163.1:0-10714 GCA_046262795.1 Candidatus Dormibacteria bacterium
GCAGGTACTCGTACACGGCGCGCTGCAGCCCACGGTCGAAGCGCCGCGCCGTCTCCGCATCGTCTGTCGCGGCAACGGTCGCGCTGAGCTCATGGACGATGCCGAGCAGCGAGGACTCGTCGAGCCGGTTCTCACGCACGGCCTGTTCCAAGCGCTCTTCGAGAAGCGAACCGAGATCCGGGCTGGTCGGTGCCAGCGCCGACACGGTGTCTTCCCATCCGTGCCGGAGCACGTCGACGTTGTCTGGTGCGAGTGACATTGGCCTGCAGGCATTGTCAAGAGCAGCGCTCACAGTCTCTGGCACCATGGCGCAACGAAACTGTGACCTATCGCCAAAGAGGAGAGCCGTGACCGCCATCGAAGTCGATGGATTGCGCAAGTCGTACGGCGACGTCGCGGCAGTGCGTGGCGTCAGCTTCAGCGTGCGCGAGGGCGAGGTCTTCGGCCTCCTCGGCCCCAACGGCGCGGGCAAGACGACGATCGTCGAAATTCTCGAGGGCTATCGCCGCCACGACGCCGGCAACGTGAGCGTGCTCGGCGTCGATCCCGAGCACGGCGGCCGCGCATTGCGCGGGCGCATCGGGCTCGTGTTGCAGGAGGCCGAGGTGCCGCCGCTGCTGTCCGTGCGCGAGCTGATTGATCTCTACCGCGGCATGT
This sequence comes from Candidatus Dormibacteria bacterium, assembly GCA_046262795.1. Lineage (GTDB taxonomy): Bacteria > Chloroflexota > Dormibacteria > Aeolococcales > Aeolococcaceae > JAFALX01. Next base: position 658 of record JBHEMA010000163.1, read on the forward strand.
ATCCGTCGCCACGTCCCGCCGCCGAACTCCTGGAGCTCGTCGGACTCGCCGAGAAGGCGGACGCGCGCGTTCGCACACTGTCGGGCGGGCAGAAGCGGCGGCTCGACGTAGCGCTCGGACTCGTAGGCGACCCGGAGCTCATCTTCCTCGACGAACCCACGACCGGCTTCGACCCCACGGCGCGACGCAACGCATGGGAGCTTATTCGCGTGATGCGCGGGCTGGGCAAGACGATCGTGCTCACGACGCACTACATGGACGAGGCGCAGCATCTCGCCGACCGCATCTGCGTCATTGCGGCGGGGCTCGTCGTCGCCGAAGGCACCCCCGACACGCTGCGGCGCGACTCCGCGCGCCACACGGTGATCCGCTTTGCTGCGCCCGGTGGTGTGGACCTGGGGTCACTGCCACTGTCCGCGTCACAACGCGACGGCACGGTGGTGATCGAGACGTCAACGCCGACGCGGTCGGTGCATGCGGTCACGGCATGGGCACTCGACCGCAACCTGGAGCTCGACGGCTTCGAGGTGAGCCGGCCGTCTCTCGAGGACGTGTACCTGGAGCTGACCGACCTTGAGTGACAGCGCCATCGTCGCGCGCCAGCTCGGCTACGAGCAACGCTCCTTCTGGCGCAACCCCGCCAGTGCGTTCTTTGCATTTCTCTTTCCGATCATCTTTCTGGTCGTGTTCGCCACGCTGTTCAAGAACCAGAAGGCGACGGTGGGATCGGCGAGCGTCTCATACGACGACTACTACATCCCGGCGCTGACGACATTCGGTGTCATCGGCGCCTGCTTCACCAACATTGCGACGTCGCTCTCGATCCGGCGCGACTCGGGCGTGCTGAAGCGTTTCCGCGGTACGCCGCTGCCGCCGTGGGCCTTCATGCTCGGCGTCGTGCTGTCGTCGCTCCTGGTTGCGTTGCTGTTGACGCTGCTCACCATTGTGTTCGGCATCCTGGTGTACGGCGTGCACGTGCCGCAGCACATCGGCGCGCTGCTGCTGACGCTCGCTGTCGGTGCGATGGTGTTCTGTGCGCTCGGCCTGGCAATGACCGTCGTCATCCCGAATGCCGAAGCCGCGCCCGCGATCATCAACGGCGTCCTGCTGCCGATCGTGTTCATCTCGGGCACATTCTTTCCGATCGACCCGGCGTCGATACTCGCGAAGATCGCCGAGTACTTCCCCGTCCGCCATTTCATCAACGCGATGTTCAACGCGTTCGACCCCGCTCACCAGTTCGCGGGCGGTCTTTCCGGCAACGACCTCATCGTCATGGGTGCGTGGGGCATCGCCGGGCTCGTCATCGCTGTACGCCGCTTTCGCTGGGAGCCGCGCGCGACGTAACGCAGCGCCGCCGTGTATCGACGAGTCGGCACGGTGGGCACATGCACATGTCCGCTACGCTCAAACAGTCCTCGGCGAGCTTCGCTCGCCTGCGGAACTCGCCGCGAACATGTACATGACCCACCGTGCCGAGCACCCGCTCAGGCCGCGAGCTGCGTCGACGTCTGCTTGTGCGCGAGCAGCAGCGCATCGTCGAGGCGCGCGCCTCCGTAGCGTCCGCGCACCTGGAGGACGACGATGACATTGTCGACGCGCCACTCGAGGGTGATCTGCACCGCTTGAATGCCGTCGGGTGCGGTCATGACGAGCGAGTCCGCGTGCGCTTCGTCCCCGAGCGGGCCGGTGGACACCGCGACCTCGCCTTGCAGGCGGTCGCGGTCGGCAATGTCGCCTGCATACGAGCTGTGCGCTCCAACCTCATTGTTGAACCGCTCCACGGTGTCGACGACCGCGATCGGGCCGTTCGACGTGGCGAAGTCAACAGTGCGTGCGTAGCCCACCGACGCAGCCGCTGCGAAGCCGTCGGTATCGAGACGGTCGAGCCCGGTTTGATCACCGGCCGCGAGATCCGCAGCGCTCTTCGATGCGGGCGGCGATTCCACTGTGAAGCCGGGCGATTCCATCTGATCCAGCGTGAGCAGGTCGTGCTGCGGATCCGCGTTGAACCGTGCGCTCGAGGCGCCGCCGCACGCCGGCGCCGCCAGCGCGATCACTCCGAGCGCAATCGCAATCGCTCGCATCGATGCGTGGTCGTGAGCGGTCAGTCCTGCCGCAGTGCCGTGAGCACTGACGCGGCAGCGGCGCGCCGCGCCGGGACGAGCGCCGCCAGCACGGCCGCCGCGACGACCACTGCCGACAGCACGATCGCAGTCACCGCAGGAAAGCCGAACGTCGGCGTGAAGCTTGCCGATGAGCTGACACGCAGCATCGGCAGCGCGATGACGCACCCGACCGCGACGCCGATGACGGCGGACGAGAGCGCCAGCAATGCCGCCTCGCCAAGCGCGAGCGCGAGTGCCTGGCTGCGGCTCAGGCCGACGGCGCGCAGCAATGCGAGCTCGCGAGTTCGCTGACGTGCGTTGACGACGAGCGTGTTCACCACGGCGAGCATCGCAATGGACACGGACACGATCGCGAGCGCAAGCAGCAGCCCGACTGTGTGCTGCAGCGCATCACGGGCGCTCTGCTCGATGTCACCGACGGCAACGGCCTGCGCGCCGTAGCTTGCTGCGACCTGCTGCACGCTCTGGGGCGCACCCTTCGACACGACGAGCAGGTCATCGAAACCCGCGGCGGTGTTTCCGAAGTAGGTTCGTGCAAGGTCATCGGCCATGATCAAGCTCTCGCCGCCGCCCGAGGGAAAAGAATGCGCCGCAATGCCGACGACGGTGAAGAAAACTGCGCCGTGCTCAGTGGGGACCGGCAGCTGCGTGCCCACGTGCCAGCCGGATGCCGCTGCAAGCTGCTGCGGAGCGATGAAATCGGGTCCGTTCTCGAGCTGCGTCAACGCGGTCGCGCGGTCCGGCGTCACGAGGTCGAGGGCACCGTGCGTACGGAACACGTTGGGATCGATGGCTGCAATGCCGACGGTCGCACCACCCACGGGTTCCGCGAAGAGGCGCAGCTCGCTGGCGAGCTCGACGGTGCCGCTGTCATCGATCGCCCTGGCAACAGCGTCGCGTTGTGTCACCGGGCTCGTGATCACCGTGTCGCCCACGAAGAGCTTTGACACCCAGCTGTCGCTCGTGCTCAGTGATCCTGACACGAGCGCACTCACCGCGACCGCTGTCGCGACGCTGACCATCAGGCCGGCGGCGGTGATGGCACTGCGGTTGCGGCTGCGGGCAAGCGCCGCCGCTGCCGGTGAAGCGGTGATGACGACCGGCGACACGACCATGCTGATGCCACGCGCGAGCAAGGGAATGACAATCGGCAGCCCAAGCGCTGCACCGAGCAGGAACAGCGCGACGCCCAAGGCCACCACACCACTGCTGCTCGCGGCGAAGCAGATGGCGCCGACGATCATCAGCGTCGGTGCGAGCAGCGTCAACGCAAACGGTGCACGCTGCCGTTCCGACGCCGGGCGGTAACGCAGCGCGTCGAGCACCCGAGCCCGCCCAGCGACGATCGCCGGGACCAGACCACCGATGAGCGCCGCACCGCCCCCCGCGGCGATGGCGGCGATGACCTCGCCGGGTCCAGGGGCGAACGACGCGGCCGGCAGATCGGCTGGGGTGTAGTGAGCGACGAGCAGCGCGCCGAGCCCGAGCCCGGCACCCACACCGAGCGGAATACCCGCTGCCGCCAGCACGGTTGCTTCGGTTGCGAACAAGCGGAACACCTGACGCGACGATGCGCCGGCTGCGCGGAGCAACCCGGTTTCGCGCCGTCGCTCGAGGGTGGAGAGCGCGACGCTGTTGTCGGTGACGCCGGCGCCGATGATCACGCTCAACATGGTCGCGAGCGCGAGCACCGGACGCACATCGGCGAGCGGACCGACGCCGCCACCGGTGGGATCTGACGTCTGCACCGACTGACCGAAGAGAGCGTGCACCTCTTGGGCAACGCTTGTGCCACTTGTGCCCGGGAGCAAGCGCAGGGCAACAAGCGGCGTGCGCAGTCCGAGGCGGAAGGAGCCGAGCATCGCCGCGTCGTCGACAAACACCGACGACCGAGTGAACGCCGGGCCTGCACTCGTGCCGGACGTGAGTCCCACGATGGTGAACTGATCGGGGCCCGTGCTCGTGATCAGCTGCATCTTGTCGCCCACCTGCAGCGCGCGACCATTCGCTCCGAACGAGGTCGCGAGTCCACGGTCGATGGCGATGTCCGACGTGCTGCCGCGATGGGGCAGGTTGCCCGCAACCACGACCACCGGTCGCAGTGCGGCTGCTCCGTCCTGCAGCCCGACGAGTGTCACCGTGACGCCGGAGACGCCGCTACCGGCGGGACCGCCGGTGACGCGCTTCTCGTAGAGCGGCACGGCTTGCGCGACTCCGGTCAGAGCGCCCAACCGCGTGATCTGGTCGCTCGACAATCCTGCGCCCGCATCGGCGCGCACATCCAGTCCGGCCTCGCCGGCAGCGAGCTGCTGGGCAGCTTCCGCCTGCGCGGTGAGGCCGTCGAGTGACACCTGCACGCCGAGCACGACGGCGATGCCCAACGCGACAGCGAGCGCCGTCAGCGCTGACCGCAGTGGATGGCCGCGGATCGAACGCCACGCGAGCAGCCAGAGGCCACTCACAGCTGCAGCTTGTCGAGCCGTGCCACGAGTGGTGCCGGATCGGGCGCAGCATCGACCGCGATGCGACGGCGCGGCATGGGCACCTCGTCGGTGATGGCGCCATCGCGCATGATGAGCACGCGGTCCGCATAGGCGGCCACCCTGGCGTCGTGCGTGACCACGATGGTGGTCTGGCCTTCTGTTCGCGCCAGCTTCGACAGCAACGACATGACCTCGTGGCCACTGGTCCAGTCGAGGTTGCCGGTGGGCTCGTCGGCCAGCAGCAGTGTGGGCGCGGCGACGAGAGCGCGCGCGATGGCGACGCGCTGTTGCTCACCTCCTGAGATCTCGTCCGGACCGTGCCCCTGCAGGCCGCGAAGATTGAGCTGATCCATGAGTGCGCGTACGCGCTCGGTGATATCGCGACGGCTTACGCGCGAACCACCGAGTGACAGCGGCGAGTCGTTGCGCAGGCGCAGAGGCAGGGCGACGTTCTCGGCCGCCGTCAGTGACGGCATCAGGTTGAACGACTGGAACACGAAGCCGATGTGGTCACGCCGGAAGCTGGAACGTGCGGTGTCGCGCAGCGCGTAGACGTCCACGCCGCGGATTCGAACCGCTCCTTCGTCAGGTGGCTCGAGCCCGGCGAGCGTGTACAGCAGCGTGCTTTTGCCGCTACCGCTTGCGCCCATGATGGCGACGAACTCCCGCGGGCGGATCTGCAGCGACACGCTGCGCAGGACCTCGCGCGGCGGGCGGCTGATCCGATACGTCTTGCGTACTCCCTCGGCGACCACGGTGTCGGCGGTGTCGGCGACGTCGGTCGTCGCGGGTACGGCCGTCGGCGCGGTGATTCGAGGCAGGACGGTTCTCCTAGGCGATGAGGAACGATGCGAGGACGGATTCGACGGTGGTGGGAAGTAACCCGGGGTACACATACGTAGGCGGCGCCGGCACGTTGGAGGGCAGCAACGCCGATGGGATCGGAGTCGGCGTCGGCACCGGCGTCGGAGTCGGCGTGGGCGCGGGCGTCGCGATGACGGGGGTTTGTGCCGGCGGCGGGGGAGCGGGGGAATTGCGCGACGAGCCACCGCTGTTCGATGAACTTGACGACGAGGATGACGATGACGACGGACCCAACTGCGCGAATTCCTCGGCGAACATCCACACGTTCTGATGGCTGCCGGAGCCAGTCCAGGTGTAGCCCGACGGCGACAGGTCGGAACCGACACCCAGGTCCGTGTAGTTGCCGTTGAGGATGTTGTCGCGGTGCTCCGGGCTGTTCATGAACTGCCCGTTGATGTAATTCGCCGCAGCTCCGCCGCCGCCGATGTTGCTCACCCAGCCGATGTTCTCGCCGGCCGAGCGATAGCGCACGCCATACGCCGACATCATCGCGAAGACGTACACGCCGCATCCCTGGATCACGTGCGAGAAGTAGTTGCGCTGGATCATGTCGACGGCGCGGCCGTTGACGTGCACGTTGCAGTTGTAACCGCCGCCCTCACCGATCGTCTGCAGAGTGCCGTTGAAGTTGACCGAGCCCACGCCGTTGCTCGCGCGGTCCTGGTTGGTCAGTGAAAAGAGCGTGCTGTCTGCGCCACCGTCTGCGGCGACCCGACCGGGACTCTGGAGCAGCTCGACCGCGCCGGCAATCGTGGCGACTGACGCGAGGGCGAAGATGAGCGCGATGCGGACGATGCCGCGAGCCCGGCGGGGGGCCGGCGTGGCCGGCTCAAACGGCTCCGCACGGACGGTCGTCGCGGTGCGGCGGAGCTCCTGCCATGAGTCGGTCCGCCGCTGCATCCATGCTCCTTACCGAATCGCCGAATCTGTATGGCTGCCCTCGCAGCATCTAACAGGGCGTCAACACAAGCAGATCGCGTTTCGACAGGATCGTTGCATCACCCGCGCGTGGCCTGAGACGGCGCTCCACGTACGGTGCGCTGAGCCGGTGATCCGGCCATACGATCATGTCCTTACTCGACCGCGTTCAGCGCAGAGCCGAAGAGGCCGGTCCGTCGACCGCTTCGAACGGCGTCCCGATCTCGGCGCCGGTGCAGCCTGCCAAGACTCCAGCTCCAGCTCCTGCTCCGGCCCCGGCCCCCGCACCGGCCGCCACCCCGGCGCCCGTCGGGTGGCAGGTTCGGCATGCGCCGCCGCCATCGCCGATGACGCCTGAGCCCGCAGCGCCCGCGATGTCCCCGGTTCCAGCAGGCCGGGTCCCGGCGCCGGCGCAACTTCCGCGTTCGACTGGTGTCACGCCGCCGCCCGACCAGCAGCGCACCTCGCTCCTCAACCGAACCGGGCTCGCCCGGCCCGGCATGGGCCGGACCGGCTACGGGGCGCACGCCGGCCTCCGCTCGAAGGTGCATCAGCGCCTGGTCGAGGAGCTGGCCGGCAATCCAGACAGCGCGCCGCCCGACGTCGTCCGCCAGCGCATCGCCGAGCTGGTGAACGAGGTGATCACGGAGATGGCGGTGACGATGAGCCGCCAGGACCGCCAACGCGTAATCGAGACCATCGTCAACGACGTCCTCGGTCTCGGGCCTCTCGAGGACCTGCTGTCGAATCCGGACGTGACGGAGATCATGGTCAACGGCCCGCGCCAGGTGTACATCGAGCGCAGTGGCAAGATCACGCTGAGCGAGGTCACCTTCGAGAACAACGATCACCTCATGCAGGTGATCGACCGCATCGTCAGCAGCATCGGGCGGCGTGTCGACGAGTCATCGCCGATGGTCGACGCGCGTCTCAAGGACGGCTCGCGCGTCAACGTCATCATTCCGCCGTTGGCGCTTCGCGGGCCGACCATCACCATCCGGAAGTTCGCCAAGGACGCGCTGCAGGTGGAAGACCTCGTGCGCGTCGACTCCATCACCGACGAGATGATCACGTTTCTGCGCGCGTGCGTGCGTGCGCGGCTCAACATCGTGGTCAGCGGCGGTACCGGTTCCGGAAAGACGACGACGCTCAACATCCTCAGCAGCTTCATCCCCACAGACGAGCGCATCATCACCATCGAGGATGCGGCGGAGCTGCAGTTGCGCCAGGATCACGTCGTCACACTGGAAACGAGACCGTCGAACGTGGAGGGACGCGGTCGCGTCACCATCCGCGACCTCGTCATCAATGCGCTGCGCATGCGGCCGGACCGCATCGTCGTCGGTGAGTGCCGTGGTGGTGAGGCGCTCGACATGCTCCAGGCGATGAACACGGGCCACGATGGTTCACTGACGACGCTGCACGCGAACAACCCACGTGACTGCGTCAGCAGGCTGGAAACGATGGTGCTCATGGCCGGCGCCGAGCTTCCCTCACGTGCGATTCGCGAGCAGATCGCCTCGGCGGTCGACGTCATCGTCCATCAGTCCCGCCTCCGCGACGGCACGCGCAAGGTGGTGAGCATCACGGAGATCCTCGGCGCGGACGACGAAGGCGTGCACCTGCAGGAGCTGTTCGCCTTCCGTCAGACAGGCGTCGACGAGGACGGCCACGTGCTCGGCGCGTTCATGCCGACGGGCGCGATCCCGACGTTCATGGAACACCTCGCCACATCCGGCGAGGGCGTTCCGGACTCGCTCTTCCGGCAGCGCGCCGCCTGAGCCTCAGCTGCTATCGGGCTGACGGCACCGTGGCTATGTGCTGCGAAGCGAAATCGTCGTCGAAGGCGAAGGCCTGCGCGATCCGCTCGTGTTTGATCAGCTCGAAGCTCACGTGGTCGACCAGTGACGATTGTCTCCTTCCAAGGCTGAGCCAGAGGCGCGCTGCGACGTTGTGCAGCGCCTCGTGGACGAAGACGACCTCTATGCGGGGCAGCAGCGCATCGAAGAGAACGCGACTGGCCTCGCGGCCGAGCCGGCGCTGGACGAGTGCTGCTGTCTCAACGACGACGTAGTTGTGTGTTATCAGCTTCTCGGCAGCGCCCGGGCCGTCGAACCACGCAGTCGCCGTCTCATGCTGCGGGTCGCTCGCATCCATCAACGCGTAGAGCGCCGAGGTGTCGATGAGCGTCGTCACGCGCTGAAGGCGTCCTCGAGAAACCGGTCGTGCTCCTGGCTGACGTTCGCGCCGTCCGAACGGAAGCGCCCGACCGCCGAGCGCGCCCGCTCGTGAAGTGCGGCACGGTCTTCCTCTTCGAGATGGCGGTCCACCGCTTCCCGCACGATGAGCGCAATCGAGACATGCCGCTCTGCGGCGCGCTGTTGGAGGGTCGCGATCTGGCGCTCGGTAAGCTGAACCTGCGTCCTCACCATGCCATCATGCTAGCGCTACATACCGTCATACCGTAGCGCCGCTCGCCGGCTATGCGGCCAAAGGGCGATGAACCGCGGTCAGGCGAGGCGCGCGTTGGCCTCGCCGACCACCGCAAGCTGACGTCGGTCGGGGAAGAGCTGCGCGAGGCGTGCCGGCAGCGGGATGCCCATGTCGAAGAGCCGGTCGATGATGCGCGGACGGATGCCGGTGGGATTGAACTCGCCGACGATCTTGCCCGTTGTCGGGTCCGCACCCTTCGACTCGAACTTGAAGATCTCCTGCATCGTGATCATCTCGCCTTCCATCCCGATCACCTCGTGGATCGACACGACCTTGCGCGAGCCGTCCTTCAGCCGTGACAGCTGGATGATGAGGTTGATCGCGCCCGCGACCTGCTGACGGATCGCCTTCAAGGGCAGGTCCATGCCGGCCATGAGCACGAGCGTTTCAAGACGCGAGAGGCACTCGCGCGCAGAGTTGGCGTGAATCGTCGTCAGCGAACCGTCGTGACCGGTGTTCATCGCCTGCAGCATGTCCAGCGCCTCGCCGCCGCGGCACTCACCGACGACGATGCGATCCGGCCGCATGCGCAGCGAGTTGATCACGAGCTCACGAATCGGAATGCGGCCTTCGCCGTTGATGTCCGGCGGTCGCGACTCCATGCGCACCACGTGTTCCTGGTGCAGCTGCAGCTCGGCGGCGTCCTCGATGGTGACGATGCGCTCATCGATGGGGATGAAGCTCGAACACACGTTGAGCAGCGTCGTCTTACCGGTACCGGTGCCTCCCGACACGAGCACGTTGGCGCGCGCCAGAACGCATGCCTGGATGAACGACGCCCCTTCCTGGGTCAGCGTGCCGAACCCGACGAGGTCACTGACCTGGTACGGGTCCTTGCTGAACTTGCGGATGGTGAGCACGGGACCGTCGAGCGCAACCGGCGGGATCGCTGCGTTGACGCGCGACCCGTCGAGCAGGCGCGCATCGCACAGCGGCGTGCGGGCGTCGATGCGACGTCCGACCGATGACACGATCGTCTCGATGACGCGCATCAGGTGCGACTCGTCGTCGAACCGGATGTCGGTGAGCAGGATCTTGCCCTTGCGCTCGACGTAGACCATGTCGGGACCGTTCACCATGATCTCGGTGAGGCTGTCATCGTCGATGAGCGGGCGCAGCGGGCCCAGCGCTTCCATGTAGCGCGGGTCGATCTTGGTCGCAGTCGTCACG
>JBHEMA010000164.1:0-3664 GCA_046262795.1 Candidatus Dormibacteria bacterium
ATGGAGCCTCCGGTAGAGCCACTGAGCTCAACTAGGCGTTGGCGCATCCTCAGCTGCGTCGCCCAAATGTCCGGACGAGCCCCTCGACGAGGACGATGCGACCTCATGGTGGATGGGCTCACCGGTCGTCGCCTCCATTGCGATCGTCGGAACGGCAACGCTGATCCTCAGCTGGGTTCGCGTTAGCCACTGGCGGAGCACCCATTGATCGCCACGGTCCGCTTTTTGGCGTCGCGATGGTTGTTATTACTGTTCTCACTGGTCGCCTCAACGAGGCTAACCAGCGCACCCGCGCCTTCCCAGCGGCCATCCGCACAGCGATACAAACGAATCGTCGCCGCGAATAATCCCTTTGATGAGAAAGAGGATTATTCCTGGTTAGAGAACTAGCACCGACAGCGCTGACAATGGAATCAGCTGAAGGAAACGTTCACAGCGGTCGACTCTGATCGACGTCGGGGAGCGCGGACTCGAACCGCGGACCCCTGGTCCCCCAGACCAGTCATTATTCGTGAGCAGGCTGTCGTATTCGGAAATAATCCTTTTCGTCGAGATTTGGTTGGAAAGAGCACTGCACCCCGTTAAGTGGAAACGGATGGAAAGCGCTCGAACTCTGTTGGTATCCAATGACGACAACGTCGGGATCATGCAACTCCTCCCCTTCCCCGCCACCACGACTCGTTCATCTCGGGCTCGGACCCTAGCTCCGTGTCCGCGGCTATCTTAGGCAGCCGCTTACCTCCGGTGAGACCGGCCTCGCCTGACGCGCGGTGGCGCACCTCGAACAACGCGTGGCGCGGCACACTGGAGGACATGGCCCCCAAGAGCCGTGCCGAAGAGGCGCTGACAGCGATCCTCGAGTACGCCCGCACTGAACTGTGCCCCTTCTCCTGGGTCGATGCCTGCGTCCGAAGCGCGTTGAAAGCGCCGCCTCCAAATTGGACGAGGAAGCCACCCACTGGCCGTGAGCGTCCTGAATACGTTTTCGCTGTCGTGCAAATACTTCTGGACCGGCGACTCGTATTAGCTGGCGACTGGCCGCAAACACCGGACATGGACTTTGTGCCGTGGCGAGACGGACTCGACCTCCAGCTGCAGCGGATGAGAGACCGGTACACATCGCTGCCGACCGATCGTCCGCTTCTGTATTTCGACGTCGCTGCGTTTGACGGGGCGCTCGCGGGTGAAGGTGTGGACTCAGCCGACGCACACGAGCTCACGAAGGCATCAGAGGACTTGGAGCTCGAATGGCTTATGTTCGATCGCCTCTACGCTGCCGGCGACGCGGCTGGACGGGACGAGAATTGACGCGGCGACCTAGAACCCCTGGGTACATTCACGAACCGTCGCCTGGGCAAACGACACTCCCTCGACGGCTCAGTTGCCCTGCGTGACGAGCCGGTCCCGGGGGCTTATCGCGTGAACTTCGACGCCTCCCACCAGAAGGCTTAGCGGCGGCCGAACCCCTTGCGGTGGCGGCTCGGCGCGACATACAAATTCCACGGACACCCGTGGCACCGGGGTGGCGCCCACCTGTGACGACAAAAGGATGGCTGGCGCTCCGCTTGGGATCGAACCCCTTGTGACGTTCCCGACCACTACTGTTCCGCGCCCCTCAATCGAGAACACGTCCTCGATCACCATTTCGAAGTCGGGCGGATTCACGGTCACGCTGGGATGATGGCACGCAGCCGCGGTCCGCAAGGCGGGTGATTAGCGACTACTCGCCTGACCATCGAACCCCTCGCTCGGATCAACGCGGTCCGGTCGCTCGCCGGGAGCTACGCTCGCACTGTGAGCGACGAGACGGAGATTCGGTGGATCAATATCACGGTGGAGCGCTGGATCTCTGACGAGCCGCTGCCCGGGCTGATCGCGGCATCACTCGTCGATGCATATGGCAAGAAATGGCGCTTCGTCGACAAGACAGCCGTGTTCAGCGACCGTCCGATTGGTCCCGGTGACAAGTACCCCTTTGAACTACTGATTCGAGTAGCCGAAGTGGATCGCGGGTTTCACCCTGATGTGGGTGAGGTGGTGACGATCTCGACTATGCCCTCTTGGGGGTTAGAGACCGTCGAGATGGAGTCCATGTTCGATGTCCGGCCGGATCAACTCAGCGATCCGCCTTCGGGATCCCCGAGGGGCGACGCCATCGAGTAGAGGATGTGCAGCTGGTCCTGTTGAACCGCCACCCGTTGCGGATCGAAGCGTTTCTGGAGCTCGCTGCCTCAGCAAATCGTTGGCCCGCTCTGGCGTTAGTTGGAGGCGGTGCCGGCATCGTCATCGGCGATCAGGCCGCCGAGCTCTGGGTGCTGAGCTGAGCGACTTGTAGCCTTCCGTCCGGGGTTATTAGCGCATCCTGGCGTGCCTCGACGTAGCTACCCCTGAGCCCGCGTTATCCCGGCGTGGCCAGGTAGCACCTGGCACACTCAAGGGATGAGCGGTCTCCAAACTGCACCCCACGCAGACCGATCACGCATATGGTCAATCGCACTCGCCGTTACTGGCGTGTTGTTGATGTGTGCTTACCTAATCGGCTGTGTCCAGCTGGTACAGAACTTGGGTCCACTCGACCCGTTCGATGACGCGATGCGCGCGGACCTCGTCAACGACACATCCCAGACGCTAGTCGTACGCGACGCCTCAGGGCAGTGGTACTTCACGATGACCCCGTCGGAAGTCCGCGATGTCCTGGCGCCGGACCATTTCGATTCGTCAGATACCTTCGCGCTGCGTCAGCCTGGCACAACGACAGCGCGCTGTCTAGTGGTGACGTTCAATCCGCGTGAAAGGGTGCGCGTGCTCCTCAGCCACGCAATGGCGTGTTAGTACGACGGAACGGGGGACTGCGACAGCCTCGTCAGGCACAGGCGAGCTGGCAACGCGCGCGGACTCGGCACCGTATGACCCATTCGAGCGCACGACGCGAGCCCTGTCAGTGCGCTGCAACACGCTTCCGCCCATCGACATTCAATCCCTGACAGGCGGCCACCAATTGCGGCGATAGCGAAGGGATAGCCAGCTCCGAACTCGAGCACCAATCCAACTCCCAGCAACCCTGGGTCTTACGACCTCTCGTTGCCGCTAATCGCGGCAATACACCCATAGCTACGAGCGCTCCGCCGACGAGCATCGCCAATACCGTGAAAAAAGCTATAGACAACCGACGCTGGTTGCCGAGGAACTGAACCAAGACCGACATTTCTCAAAGCGCCCGCGAATGCACCTGGGGTTCGAGCTTGCCGCGTGAGATCGCATCGCCGAGGAGCCTCGCGAATGCAGGAAGCCAGACGAGGTCGTTAGTGATGATCGTCAGACCGAAACGCGCAGGAAGACGTCGCGCCCGTGCCTCAAGCACAAACCCAAGGGGACCGAGCAACTTTCCCGCAAAACCAACGCCGGTAACGGGAGCCCTACCTATTGGATCGCCTGCGGCCCACCAGTATGCTGGCGCGTAGACGGCGACCATCATTGCGGTGACTCGCCAAAAGGCGAGCGGTTCCGGTTGCGGCATGCGAAGCAGGCGGAAAACGGCTTTCGGAAAAAGCATGTTCGTGAGTCCCCAAACTGCGTTGTAGATCGCAGCCGCTTTGAGCCAACGAGCATACGAAGCTTCGCGGTCGCTCATTATCAGGCGGCCACTATGCGCGAAGTTGAAGTG
>JBHEMA010000165.1:0-8030 GCA_046262795.1 Candidatus Dormibacteria bacterium
CCGCACAAAGAATGGTGGTGTGAGCGTTCTCGATCTTCCCGTACCTCCGCCAGTCGCGCCGATGCTGGCGAGCCTCGTCCGGGAGCTCCCTGCCGAACGGCGCTGGTACGAGCCGAAATGGGACGGCTTTCGATGCATCGCCTTTCGCGACGGATCAGACGTCCTGATGACCTCGCGAAACCAGCGTTCACTGCAGCGCTACTTTCCCGAAATCTCGGAGGCGCTGTCGGAGCTGGCCGTCGATCGTCTCGTCATCGACGGCGAGATCGTCGCGACGGGAGCGCGCGGCCTCGACTTTGCGTCGTTGATGCTGCGCTTGCACCCCGTAGCATCGCGCGTCGAGCGTCTGCGCCATGAGACGCCGGCACGATTCGTCGCCTTCGACCTCCTGGCCTACCGCGACCGCGACCTGCGACGCGCGCCGCTTGGCGAGCGTCGCCGTGTGCTCAACGACGTCGTGACCGGGTCCCCGAGGCTCAGCGCGACGCCACTCGTCGACGACGCATCGACCGCGCGCGAGTGGCTCGATCAATCAGGACGCGGCGGCATCGACGGTGTCGTGGCCAAGGATGCGCATTCCGCCTACGAGCCAGGGCGGCGCAGCGCGGCCTGGTTGAAGGTCACGCACGAGCGGACACTTGACTGCGTCGTCGCCGGGTACCGTCGGGTCGACAACCAGCCGCTCATCGCATCATTGTTGCTGGCTCTGTACGACGAACAGCACGTGTTGCGGCACATCGGTGTCTCCTCGTCGTTTCGTGTGTTGCAACGACGCACGCTGTTCGATGAGCTGCAACCGCACGTGATGCGGTCGCTCGCTGGCCATCCGTGGGAACGCGGCTTTGCCTTGGAGCGCGGACCGATGGGGCGGCTGCGCGGCGCGGGAGGCGCTTGGGATCCGCGCACGATGTCATTGGATTGGGTGCCCGTGCGGCCTGAGCGCGTGTGCGAGGTGGGCTACGACCACGTCGATCCGAATGGGCGCTTCCGGCACCCCGCTCGTTTTCGGCGCTGGCGACCGGATCGCGAACCGGAGTCGTGCACCTACGAGCAACTGAGTGCCGCCGCAACGAGCACCACATGATGGCGGCGCAGCGGTGATGACGACTCCGGCGTCGCGCGCAGAAATGACGATTGCGGGGCGTCGTCTGACGCTCTCGAATCTCGACAAGGTGCTCTGGCCGCGGCTCGGGCTTACGAAGGCGTGGCTGATCGAGTACTACACGGAAATCGCGCCCGCGTTGCTGCCGCATCTGAGCCGGCATCCGGTCACGCTGCACCGCTTCCCGGACGGCGTCGATGGCGTGCACTGGTTTGAGACCCGTGCGCCAAAAGCGCGGCCATCGTGGGTCGAGACCGTCACCTTCGACATGGAGCGGACGGGAAAGGTCTTTCGCGTCTGTCTCCTCGACGACGTCGCTTCGCTGATGTGGGCAGCGCAGTTCGGAACGGTCGAACTGCATCCGTATCTGGGCACCGCGGAAGCGCTCGACGCGCCGCAGTTCGTCGTCTTCGACCTCGACCCGGGAGCGCCCGCGACGATTGTCGACGCATGTCGCGTCGCGATCTGGCTGCGCGACGTGCTCGAGGCGGCGGGTCTCGAGTCGTGGCCCAAGACCTCTGGTGGCGTCGGCCTGCACGTGTACGTTCCGCTGAACACGCCGGTCACATACAGCCAGACAAAGACGTTCGCGCACGCTGTCGCGCGATTGCTCGAACAGGCGCATCCAGAGGCGGTTGTGTCGGTGATGACGAAGGCTCGCCGCGACGGGAAGGTGTTCATCGATTGGAGTCAGAATGACAAGGGAAAGTCGACCATCGTTCCCTACTCGCTGCGCGGGTTTGCCTTCCCGACAGTGTCCACGCCCGTTGGTTGGGACGAAGTGATCGAGACGATCGCCAGCGCCGACCCGCGTCAGGTCACGTTTCTTGCCGACGACGCACTCCGTCGCGCCCGCTCGGGTGACGTATTCTCCCCCGTGCTGACGACATGTCAGCGGCTGCCGCGCGAACATGACCGGCGGTTGGCCGCCGTCTGATGTCGCCTCCTGTCGGTCGCCTCGTTGCGCTTGCGCGTGAAGGGGCTGCGACGCTCCCTCAGTCTTGGCGGTCGATGTCGCCGTGCATCATTGGTGATCTCCGTTATGGGCGCGGTGCGGTATGAACACGCTGATCGCCAAGACGGCGGGCAGCACGAGCGATCGCTTCATCGTGGTCTCCTTCCACTGGATGTGGTTTGCCGGCGTTTGGGCATCGCCGCTGATGCCGCAGCCTGACGGCCGGTCGCACGCGTGTCGTCACCCGCGCGAGCAATGCCCGTGTCATCCTCGCGGGTGACGCCGAACAACACGTCAGCGTGGCTGCTGAGGCGAGGGCCTCATCAACATCCGCCCGCAAGCGGTTAGGTGTGCACCTCGGCCGTGTGTGCATGAGACGGTACCGGGTTCAAGGCAGCCCGCGTATCGCCAGAGTCCGGGCGCGCCGGCTCGCGCATTTCATCGAAGCGGACGACTGCAATGCCACCGACGACCAGAACGCCTCCCGCCAGCTGTAGTGGCTCGAGCTGCTGACCGAGCAGCAGCCACGCGAACAGCACCGCGAAGAGCACCTCGGTCAGGCCCAGGAATGACGCCAGCTTCGCTCCGAGCCTGCGCGCGGCGGCAATGCCGGTGAGATAGGCGACCACGCCTGCGATGACTGCCATGCCGCCGACGGGTATCACCCACGAGGTCTGCCGGCCCGCGAGCATCGCGTCACTCGCGGTTGCATGCACGGGAACGACGCCGGCGGCAATAGCAATGCCCAAGAGTGCGGCGCCGATCACAAGTCCTCCCCACGCGACGGTGAGCGGCGACGGCGCATCGTCCGTGTGCGACGCGACCACGAAATACACCGCCAAACCAACAGCGGCCCCAAGCGCCCAGGTAACGCCGATCGGGTCTACTCGCTGCGACCCGACGAGGTCGAGCACGAGCACGAGCCCCGCGAGCGCCGCAGCGCCGGCGATGAATGTGAGGCGCCGTGGACGATGTCCGTGACGTGCCCAGCCCCATGCCACGACGAGCAGGATGCCGGAATACTCGATCAGCAACGCAACCGCTACCGACATGCGCGCGACCGCGTTGAAGTAGCAGAGCTGCGCGCCCGCTACCGCGACGACGCCGTAGAGCAACACCGTGGGCGCTGCTCGCTTTGCGATGTGATGGCGCCAGACGTCGATGACCCCGGGGATGGTCAGCAGCGTCGCCGCGATGACGACTCGAGCAGTCACTGCAGCGCCGGGGGACCATCCGGACTGGATGAGGCTCGCGGCGAAGGACCCCGAGGTGCCGAAGGCGGCCGCCGACACTAAGCCGAGCACGACCCCGGCGTTGCTCACCGATCGCCTCTGCACGCGCTTCGTTCCTCCGCCTGTTTCGTAATGACCAAATTGCGCTACGCTGCTTAAGCCTACCGAGGCCCTCGTAAGGAGTCAAGTGGTTTTTGCTGATGACACGGAGGCGGCGCTCCGAGCCGCGGCTGCCTTGGTGAACACGGCCGGGGTCGACGGCGAGCAGCTCACCGACCTCGCCGCCCTGGACGCGTTCCTCGACACATGGGGCTGGACGGGCTCGCGCCGCCATGACGAGCCGGAGCTCGACGAGGTTCGCGCGCTGCGCATGCCACTCCGGCGGCTCTGGGAGCTCGACGAAGACGGCGTCGTCGAGCAGGTCAACACGATGCTGCGCGGTGCTCGTGCCCTCCCGCAGCTCGTGCGGCACGGCAAGCGCGAGTATCACCTGCACGCCACGCCGCCGGATGCACCGCTGGTGCAACGGATGGCGGTTGAGGCGGCGATGGCCTTGATCGACGTCGTGCGTCAGAAGGAGCTCGATCGGCTGCGCGTCTGCTCCGCGGACGACTGCGACGACGTCGTCGTGGATCTGTCCAAGAACCGGTCGCGGCGGTACTGCAGCACCACGTGCTCGAACCGCATGAACGTCGCCGCATTTCGCGCACGCCACGCCTGATCCCTCACCGTTTGCGCCGGTGGCGGGCCGGCTGCCAGCGCTCGAGGTCGAGCAACGATCGCCACACCCCGCGCAGCCGGCTGCGTCCAAGAATCTGGGCCCACTCGTCTTCGACCTTCGCGTAGCGGGTTCGGGCCACCTTGAAACCCAAGTCGGCGGCAGGGGTCGCTCGCACCAGCACCGCGCGACCGTCCGAGGGATCGGCGACCCGTTCGACCAGGCCATGCGATTCGAGAAAGGTCACGAGCTGGCTTGCCGCCGACTTGGTGACCTGCATGAGCTCCGCGAATTCGCCGATTCGCCGCCCCTCGGCCGTCATGTGCGCGAGCAACGCGACGTGCGGCATGCGCAGGTACGGGTACCCGGCGGCGCGAATGGCCTCCAACATCTCGCGCCGGGCGGCTCGCTGGATGGCGTCCATGCGCCCGAGCATGAAGTAGCGCGGTTCGCGAAACGGACCGTCGACGGTTGACACCCCACCGCCAATTATGGTTCAGTTTCTGAACTAATTACCATGCTGGAGAGCGGAGGGCCGACTGATGCACGTCGAAACGAGCTTTGAGATCGGACGGCCGCCGGAAAAGGTCTTTGACTTCCTGGCTGACGCGACCAACGAGGCAAAGTGGAACCCGTGGACCAGGTGGGTGAAGCAGGTCAGCACCGGGCCCATCGGGAAGGGTTCCATCTTTCGAGGTTCGTACAAGGGGTTCGGCGAGCTCGATCAGGATCTCTCCGTCTTCGACCGTCCGCACACCGTCGTGTACCACTCGACGCCAAAGGGAATGCACCAGGCGACGATGGCCTTTCACGTGGAGCCCACCGGTTTGGGCACATGCGTCCGAATCATCGGAGACGCCGCGCCCAAGGGCGTCATGAAGCTCATGGAACCGATGATGGGTCTGCGGATGCGCCCCCATCTGCGAGATGTCAGCCACAGGATCTCCGAGGAGCTCGGCGCAGACTAAAATCCCGGCGGTAGGCGGTGCGTCGCCGGTGGCGCGCGAAAGCGAATCAGGAAGGAGCTCGGCAGACCATGCGACGTGAGCGCAGCGACACCTCCACGTTGAGACGCATCTGTGCTGCGGTGGCGATCGGCGGCGCATCGGTGCTCGCCGGCTCATTCGCCAACTTGGCTTCGCCGCACCCGGCGCACGCCGGTCCGCTCTACGGCGACCCGCTCGTCACCGTGAACGGCATCGACCTGCAGACGGTGACCATCCCGCAGCTCGAGGACGCGATGCAGTCCGGTCAGATCACGAGTCATGAGCTCACCCAGGCGTACCTGAATCGCATTGCGTTCTTCGACCATGGCTGCGTCGACATCAACGCGATTCGTACGCTCACCACGGACGTAATGACGCAGGCCGACGCAGCCGACGCTGCGCGTGCAGACGGCGCGACGGGGTCGCTTCTGGGCATTCCCATCCTCCTGAAGGACAACACGGACACAACCGATGCGAACACCACTGCGGGATCAATCGCGCTTGCGGGCAATCAGCCGCCGCACGATGCGTTCCTCGTGACCGAGCTGCGCGCCGCGGGCGCCGTCATCCTCGGCAAGACCAACCTGTCCGAGTTCGCGAATTGGATGGCGGAGGGAATGCCGAACGGGTTCAGCTCGCTCGGTGGCCAGGTGCACAACCCGTACACGAAGGGTGATCCCAGCGGATCGTCGAGCGGGAGCGGCGCAGGCGGAACCCTTGCATACGCCGCAGCGACGTTCGGCACGGAGACGAGCGGGAGCGTGCTGTCACCGAGCGCGGCCAACTCCATGGTCGGCATCAAGCCGACCGTCGGACTCGTCAGTCGCAACGGCATCATCCCGCTGGCGCACAGCTACGACACAGCCGGTCCGATCGCACGCGACGTCACCGACGCCGCGGCCGAGCTCACGGCTGTGAGCGCGGTCGATCCCGCAGACAACATCTTTCTCGAGGCAGCCGGTGGGCCGCCTGTCAATCACGACTACACCAAAGACCTGAAGGCGAACGCACTGCAGGGTGCGCACATCGGCTACAGCCAGTCAGACGTGAGTGGACTTTCTGCGGCGCAGCAGGCAGTGTTCCAGCAGGCGCTCAACGACCTGGCGGCAGCGGGAGCGACGCTCGTGCCGTTCGACACGCTGAGCAACACGAGCACCGGAGGCCTCACGGAGCTCGGCGGTATACCGAGCGAGTTCAAGTTCGGCATCGCGGACTACCTGGCGCACGAGGCCGGACCGGCCGGCCCCGGTGGCAGGCCGCAACTGCTGACGGACGACCTCACCGGGATCATCGCGTACAACCAGCAGCACTCCAGCCAGATTCCGTACGGACAGGACCTGCTCGTCGCCAGCGATGCGACGACGGGCGCGACCGTCGATGACCCCAGCTCCGCCGCAACCATTGAGGGCGCGCGCGCCAACATCGACACCGCCTTCTCGCAGAACAACATCACGGCGTACATCGGTCCCAATGCGGACTACGCCAACATCGGCGCCGCGGCGAATTACCCGAGCGTCGATGTTCCCATCGGGTACACAAACAATGGCGTGACCCCGATGGGAATGCAGATCATGGGGCAGGCGTGGAGTGAACCCACCCTTATCGGCTACGCGTACGCGTACGAGCAGGCGACGCACCGGCGCGTACCTCCGACGGTTGCCGACCCCGCGCTCGTCTCCTGCGCCGCAACGGTCGTTCCCGACGCAACGGTCCCGGTGACGTTCGTGCCTGCAGGCGCTGCAGTGCTCGTCGGTGCGCTGGTGCTGCGGCGGCGCCGGCACGCACGCACCGCGTCCTGACGGCGTAGTCCTCATCACGCGATGCAGCTCGGACGAGCGATCGATCTTCCACGGTCGCCTCGACGTCGAGCCACTCGAGTCCGAACGCTGATCAGTGCGCCACGATCAGTGTCACGAAGTACGCGATCGCCGCGACGGTCATGATCACCGTTGCCGCAATGCACAGCGTGAGGCTCAACCGGCCGCTCACACGCTCCTTCATGATGCGCCGGTCGGCGGCCACGGCGGTGATGACGACCAGCATTCCCGGCGCCACGATGCCGTTGATGCTCGCGGCGAGAATCAACGCGCGAATGGGGTTGAGACCGACGTAGTTGAGCAGGATCGCCGCGCCAATGGCGATGGCGAGGATCACGTAGAACGTCGGACGGTAGCGCGGCTTGAGTGCGAGCGTGCCGCCGAAACCGGAGAATTCGCGGATCGCATAGACCGCTGACGATGCCATCACCGGAACGGCGAGCAAGCCGGTCCCGATGATGCCGAGTGAGAACAGGATGAAGGCACCACCGCCTGCGAGCGGCTGCAAAGCCTTTGCCGCCTGGTCCGCCGTCTGAATCTCGCCGCCTCCCGATGCATGGAGCACCGTCCCGGACGTCAGCAGGATGGCGAACATCACGATCTGCGCGAAGCACGTGCCCACGAAGATGTCCATGCGCGCAGTCCGCAGCCGCTTGGTCGACACACCGCGCCGCGCGTGCTTGGTGGTCTGACCCTGTTCGCGTTGCGCGTCGACCTCAGAGGACGCCTGCCAGAAGAAAAGGTACGGCGTGATCGTCGTGCCGAGGATGGCGACGAGGTTCGAGATGAAATCGGAGGAGAGCTCGATGTGCGGCACGAACGTGGCGCGGATAACGTCGAGCGGATTCGGGTGGCTGAGCACCATGGTGATCACGTATGCAAACAGCACGAGCGTGAGCCACTTCAGAGTGCTCGCGATCCGCTCATAGGTGAGGAAAGTGATCGCCAGCAGTATCCCGATGCCAACCGGCGCGACGGCGACGATGCGCGCGATGTGGCCCTGACTCAAGAGCTCGATGCCGGCGCTGATCGCACCGAGGTCGGCGCCGACATTGAAGACGTTGGCCACGACGAGCGACGCGATGAGCAGACCGACGACCCAGCGTGGCGCCTTGCGGGTGAGCACACTGCCGAGCCCGACGCCGGTCTGCAGGGCGATGCGTCCGCACATCTCCTGCACAGCGCTCATCAGCGGGTATGTGAACAGCGCCGTCCACAGC
>JBHEMA010000166.1:0-3495 GCA_046262795.1 Candidatus Dormibacteria bacterium
GGCTAGGTCCGAGCGACACGCCCTCCACCATCCCGGTCGTCGGGTTGATCTTCATCTCAGGCGTCACGCGGATCCGCTTAAGCCAGCCGCTGAACTCGGTGGCACGACCGCGAACCCAACCAAGTGGACCGGTGACGACTCCATGCATCAACGACTCGACAACGTCGTTCTCGCTGCTGCATTTGATGAGGCTTACTCTTCCGCTCCTGCCGCCTTGCGCGCTCGCCCGCTCCACCGCGCGCGCCAGGAGCGACGTCTTCCCGTAGCGCCGAGGCGCGATCAGGATGAGGTTCTGACCGTTCAGCATCAGCGCCGCTATCCGCTCCAACTCATCAGCACGATCGGTGAAATACGGATCGGCCGCCGGCGACCCGAAGTGGTAGGGATTGCGTTCGGGCATGGCAGCACGTTATCACGGTCAACCTTTACACGGTCGAGCTTTACACGCCTCGGCTTTATGGTGTGGCATAGCCGGGTCCGCTCGCGGCCGACCGCTGTGGCATCGTCCTCAGGGATGGACGTGAGAGCGGCCCTCGCCAAGGGCGTGACGGGACACTATGTCGGGCGCGAGCACCATCGCGACGTACAGGGCGGCGCCGCGCGTGCCGCCGTCTTCGGGATCAGCGACGGCCTGCTGACCAACGTCTCGCTGATCCTCGGCTTCGCCGGCGCAGGCACCGGCGGCACCTTCGTCCGGCTCGCCGGTATCGGCGGCCTCGTCGCCGGCGCCTTTTCCATGGCTGCGGGCGAGTACCAGTCGATGTCCGCGCAGAAAGAGCTGCTGGAGTACGAGCTAGAGGTCGAGCGGCGTGAGCTGGCTCGGAACCCCGAGGTCGAGACCCGCGAGCTCGCAGCGACGTTCGAACAGCGCGGGCTGAGCACTGATGACGCAACCCGCATCGCGGAGGCGATCATGCGCGATCCCGAGGTGGCCCTCGACGTGCACGCGCGCGAGGAGCTCGGAGTGCGTCCCGGCCAGACCGGCTCGCCGGTGCAGGCGGCGCTGTCATCCTTGGTCAGCTTCGCCATCGGCGCCCTCATCCCGCTGATCCCCTGGTTTTTCAGCGAAGGCCGTGTCGCGGTGATCGCGTCCGTGATCCTCGGCGCCACGAGCGCGCTCGGGATCGGCTGGACGGTCGCCGTGTTCACCGGGCGCTCGCGCGTGCGCTCGGCGCTTCGGCAGCTCGGCATCGCCGCCGTCGCTGCCGCCGTGACGTACGGCGTCGGCTCCGCTGTCGGCGTGCACACGGCCTGACCGTCTTGTGGTGAACACAGTGCAACTCCGAGCGGCCGGCGTCATCGGCGTCGCCGCGGCCATCTGCTTCGTGATTGCATTTCTCGTCGACCCGACGCCACCGACCGCAGGCGCCGATCCCGCCGCGGTGGTCGCGCACATCAAGGCCTTCACCGTCAACGACCGCATCGCGGGATTTCTCTTTGCCGGCAGCGGCGCATTACTGGTCGCATTTGCCGCCGGCTTGCGCGAGGTGCTCTTCGCGCACGCCACGCGAGCTGGATGGCTTGCCACAGCTATGCTCGCCGGCGCCATCCACGCAGGCACGATGCTCACGATCATCTCGGTCATCTTCTTCACACTTGGAGCGGCCGCGACGTCGTTCGATCAGCAGTCGGCCGGGGTGCTGTCGAACATCGCCAACTATGGCTTCATCTTCGCCGGCTTCGGCACTCTCGTCTTCATCGCCTTCGGGACTGCACTCATGTTGAGCGCGAGAGGCGCGCTCCGAGTCCTCGGAGAGATCGGTCTGATCGCAAGCGCGGCGATGCTCGTCTATCTGAGCACCGCATTCTTCACCACCGGTCCGTTCACTGCGGGTGGCGTCGTCTCGATCACGTGCTTCTCCATCGCCTCGCTCTGGGTGACGCTCACGGCGCTGGCGTTGCTGACTCTCGAACCGCACGCGCTCATCGGACCGGACGCGCCGATCCGCGCGCGCCGTGCGCGCATCCGTTCCTAGACGGAGATGGGGCGTGGACGAGTATCAGCTCGAGATTCAACACCTGCAGCGGCAGCTGGCGCACCTCGAGCAGACGGACGCCGATCCCTCGCTCATTGAGGAATACGCGTCGGAGCTTCGCAACCTCACGGCGCTGTACAACGCGACGAGCGCGACGTTGCTTGCGGGCGAACATGATGAGCGCCTGGCGCGCGCGCTGCACGACCTCGGCTTCGGCGACTGGACGCTCGACAACGTGTACAGCTTTGTCTACGACATGTCGATGGAGCTGCCGCTCGACGGCCGCGAACTCTCAGCGCTTGTCGAGGTGACCGACTACGCCGGCTCGCTGCTGGAAGCGCTCGACGCTGCAGACTGACGCGAAGAACGGCGCCTGCGAGCCATTGCGAGTGACGCGACGCCGATGCCCATGCCAGCCACCGCCAGCGGCCCAAGAGGCGCCTCTGGAAGCGCCGACGCCGGTGCGCTGTTGTCCTCGATGAGCGTGCGATTGTATGGAACACAAAACGAACCGGAGCAGGCGCTCGACGCGTAGTCATAGCCAACGGCGCGGCATGCGTCGAGCGCACTGCACGCCACCGCGGTGAACGCGGTGTTGGACGCCGGATCGGTGATGTTCTCACTGGGCACCAGGTACCAGCTGTTGCCGTCGGTCTCTTCGATGATCGTCTTGTAGTCCTGCGCCGCCTTGTCGTAGTAGTCGCCCACGGCGTAGCAGCTCGTCGAGCTGCATGCGACCGATGCGAGTTCGTCCGACGTTCCCGGATCCGGCTCGTTCGGCGCTGACACCGCAGCCCACGTCCCGCTCGCATTGGTTTCGATCAAGCTCTGGGCCGGCGAATTGTTCGCATACCACCCGACCGACCAACAGCTTCCGCCCGTCTGGCATGTGATGCCGAACAACCAGTTGTTCTGGAAGCCGCTGGATCCGGACCCGGGGTTGGCGCTTTGCACGATGCTCCACGCGGTGCCGTCGTAGTGTTCGATGAGTGTCTCGCCGACACCGTTGAGCGCCCCGCCTGCAGTGCCGCCTTCGAACCATCCAGATGCCCAGCAACTCGTCGGTGATTGGCATGCAACGCCGTACAGGAACGACGATTCGGAGACCGGGTTCGGGCTGTTGACGATGCTCCAGACGCCGCCGCTGTATTCTTCGATCACCGTCTGCTGCACCGCATTCGAATCCCAGCCGACCGCCCAGCAGACATTCACGGTGGGGCAGGCGACGCCGTAGAGAAAGCTTTCCGTTGCTGTTGACGGATTTGGAGTCGCCACGATCGACCACGTGCCATTCACACGATGCTCGATGAGCGTCTGGAAATCGCTGCTCACCCCCGTATAGGAGTATCCGACGGCCCAGCACTCACCGGTGTCGAAGCAGGTGACGCCGTTGAGCCCATTCGACAGCGCATCGCTCGTGTTCGGGCTTGGCTCGATCGACCACGTGTCACCGACTCCATGCTCGACGAGGTTGTGATAGGTGCCGCCTCCGCCGTCGTACTGGCCGACGGTCCAGCAT
>JBHEMA010000167.1:0-6278 GCA_046262795.1 Candidatus Dormibacteria bacterium
CGCACCATCACGTATCAGCAGCTGCTCGACGACGTGTGCCGCTTCGCCAACGCGCTGCGCAAACTTGGCGTACGCAAGGGAGACCGCGTCGGCATCTACATGCCGATGATCCCGGAGCTCCCGGTGGCCATGCTCGCGTGCGCGCGCATCGGCGCGCCCCACTCCGTTGTGTTCGGAGGCTTCAGCGCCGAGGCGGTACGCGACCGCATGAACGACGCCGAGGCGAAGCTGCTCATCACCGCGGACGAGGGCTGGCGGCGTGGCAACAAGGTGCCCCTGAAGCGCAACGTCGACGAGGCACTGGAGAACACGCCGACCGTCGAGAAGGTCGTGGTGGTGCGCCGCACCGACTCCGGCGTTCCCATGAAGGGGGGACGCGACGTCTGGTACCACGACGTCGTACGCGAGGAGCCGGCGACGTGCGAGCCGGAGCAGATGGACTCCGAGGACCTGCTCTACACGCTGTATACGTCAGGTACGACGGCGAAGCCCAAGGGCATCAAGCACACGACCGCGGGCTACCTGCTGTACACGATGTTCACGCACGACCTCGTGTTCGACATCCAGCCCGACAGCGTGTACTGGTGTGCGGCCGATATCGGCTGGGTGACCGGTCACAGCTACATCGTGTACGGCCCGCTCGGCAACGGTGTGACGTCCGTGATGTACGAGGGCACACCGGACTATCCGGACAAGGACCGGTGGTGGTCGATCATCGCCAAGCACAAGGTGACGGTGCTGTACTGCGCGCCCACGGCGATACGAACATTCATGAAGTGGGGACCGTCGTACCCCGACAAGCACGACATGACGTCGTTGCGCGTCCTCGGCACCGTCGGTGAGCCGATCAACCCTGAAGCGTGGATCTGGTACCGCGAGCACATCGGGGGCAACCGGACGCCGGTGGTTGACACATGGTGGCAGACGGAGACCGGCGGGATCATGATCGCGCCGCTGCCCGGCGTGACGACATTGAAGCCGGGGTCGGCGACGAAACCGCTTCCCGGCGTCAGCGCAGCTGTCGTCGACGAATCCGGCAATCCGATCAGGGTCGGGGGCGGATACGCGGCGTTGCTCAAACCGTGGCCGGGCATGCTCCGCGGCATCTGGGGTGACGACGAGCGCTACCAGCAGACGTACTGGTCGCGCTTCGGCGACAAGTACTTCGCCGGCGACGGCGCGCGGATCGACGAGGATGGTGACTACTGGTTCATGGGACGCGTCGACGACGTCATGAACGTCGCCGGCCATCGCATCTCAACGACTGAGGTGGAGTCCGCGCTCGTCGACCATCCCGCAGTCGCGGAGGCCGCCGTTGTCGCGAAGAGTGACCCCGAGACCGGCCAGGCGATCTCCGCATTCGTCACCTTGCGCGGCGGTCATGACGAGTCGACCGAGCTTGTTGCTGAATTGCGCCAGCACGTCGCCAAGCTCATCGGACCCATCGCCCGGCCGCGGTGGATCACCTTTACGCCCGATCTACCGAAGACCCGGAGTGGCAAGATCATGCGCAGGCTGCTGCGCGACATCTCGGAGAACCGGCAACTCGGAGACACGACGACACTCGCCGACGCGACCGTCGTCGCCGACCTACAACGTGGCGCCACGGCGGAGCAGGACAAAGAGGTCTAGGAGGTACTCACGCATGACGACCGTGACCGGCACAGAGGGCCGGGGCGCTGCAGCCCCAGCACCCGGCGGCGGGCAGACAGGAACGGTCATGGGACCGGCGGCGACAGCTGAGGTGGTGCAGGTCGCCGATCCAGCACCACTCGGTCTCGCCGGCTTCGGACTCACCACGATGGTGCTGTCCGTGATCAACGCGGGCTGGATCGACGCGGCCGCGACGCCGGTGGTGCTGTCGTTGGCGCTGCCATACGGCGGCATCGCGCAGGCGCTCGCCGGCATGTGGGCCTTCCGCCGGGGGAACACGTTTGCCGCCACCGCATTCACCAGCTACGGGGCCTTCTGGCTCAGCTACTTCCTGCTGGTGAACGGTCTGGCCAAGGCGGTGAGCAACCCGGTCGCGCTCAGCGCAATCCTGGGGACCTATCTCTTCATGTGGGGCATCTTCACGCTCTACATGTTCATCGCCTCGCTCGGTGGCGTCCGCGCGGTGCAGGGCGTGTTCCTCTTCCTCACGGCGACGTTCATGTTTCTCGCCTTCGGCGCGTGGAGCAACGATCCCACCAGTGTCTTGACCAAGATCGGCGGCTACCTCGGGATCATCACCGCCATCCTGGCGCTGTACACCTCGTTCGCCGACGTGACCAACGCCACCCTGAAGCGGACGGTGTTGCCCACCGACTTCTGATGACGCGCGCGGTCTGAACCGCGTCTTTACCCGTTCACAACCGCGGGGCGCGCATGATGTGGCGCGCCCCGCACGTTTAAGGTGATCAGGGCCTGATTCGGGAGGAATGAGTGTGCGTAGGGGAAGTGCGATCGCGGCCGCGGGGCTGGCAGCGGCCGGGATCCTGGCGGCGTCGCCGGTGAACGCAGGGACGTCGCTCGAGGGCGTGCCCGCACACCGGCACGTCGGCGTTCTCGTGCTCGAGAACGAGTCCGAGAGCGCGACCTTTGGCTCCGGCAGCCCGGCGACGTACCTGAACTCGCTGCTCACGCAAGGCGCTTTCGCCGGCAACTACTACGCCGACGGCCATGTGAGCCTGGACAACTACGTGACGATGACGAGCGGTCAGCCCGGCAATCTCGCCAGCTACAGCGACTGCATGACTCAGAACCTGTACCAGTGTCAGCTGACGGTGAACACGCCTGTGTACGGCAGCGGGATCAACATCGCCGACCAGGTCGAGAACACGACCTCGCCGCTGAGCAATGTCAAGGAGACGTGGAAGGAGTACGCCGACTCCATGCCCTCGCCGTGCTTCCACGGTGACCTTTCGCCCACGGCGGCGCCGCCCGACCCCTACCAGGGAGACGGTAGCGGTGACAGCACCTACACAGGCGACTACGCGGACCGCCACAACCCATTCGTCTACTACAGCGACATCACCGGGACGGCCTCATCGCCGAATCCGCGCTGCGCGGCGCATGTCGTGCCGTTCACAACGCTCGCGGCGGATCTCAGCAGCAACTCACTACCGGACTACTTCTTCATCACTCCCGACACGTGCCACGACGGTCACGACGGCCCGACGTGTGCGAACGGCCAGTCGGGCGGCCTTGTCGCCGCGGACACGTGGCTCGAGAACAATCTGCCGTCACTGCTCGCGTATCTCAACGCCAATGACGGCGTGCTCTTCATCACGTTCGACGAAGGCAACCCGACCGGTGACGAGACCGGGTGCTGCACGGGCGGTCAGGGCGGTACGCAGGGCTTCGGCGGTAAGGTCGGACTCCTGGCGCTGGGTGCAGGGGTCAAGACGGGATCTTCGGTTTCGCAGCCGGCGACAGCGAACGCCTACGACCACGCGTCGCTGCTGCGCACCACGGAGGACGCGCTCGGGATCAGCACGTATCTCAACAACGCCTCGACTGCGACGCCGATGAGTGATCTCTTCGCGCAGCCGTCGACGGACACGCCGGAGGCGCCGCTGGTGCTGCTGCTCCCGGTCGCTGCCGGCGCAACTGTTGCAGCAACGGCGCTGTGGAGGCGTCGCCGGTACAGGAGGTGAGTGTTTCGCCGTTCCTGCGCGCGGTCAACAGACGTCAGTTCCTCCGCATCAGCGGCGGCGTCGTGGCCGCGGGCATGGTGCCGGCACCGCTGCTGCACGCGACACGCGCGCTGGCTGCGTCGCCGCTGCGCCAGCCGGGAAGTCTGCCGTTCCCGCACCGGACCGCGGGCGAACCGCAACCAGATCTCGCTCCTGAATTGGCCAACATCGACCACATCATCCTGGTGCGGATGGAGAACCATTCCTTCGACAGCCACCTCGGCATGCTGCCGTACCGGTATCCGGCGCCTGATGGGCGTGTCGATGGCTGGTCTTCGCTCGACGCACAGGGCAACCCCGTGCTCGACGTTGCGCAGAACGGGATCATGACCGGGCATCGCATGCTCGATGGCTGCCAGCCGAAGGGCGTCAGTCAGTCGTGGACCGCTTCACACCAGGCGTACGACGGCGGCGCTATGGACGGCTTCCTCAAGGGGAGCTCCGATGAGGCACTGGGGTTCTGGGACGAACAGGTGCTGCCCTTCTATTACTCGCTCGCCTCGCAGTTTCCGGTGTGCGACCGCTATTTCAGCTCGACGCTCTGCCAGACGTACCCGAACATGATCTTCGGCATGGCGGCCACGGCGGCGGGACTCACGAGCACGGACACACCGCCTCCGACGGTGACCCCGAAGAACGGACACATCTTCGACGTGCTCGAAGCTCACAACGTCAGCTGGGGCTGTTACTACAGCGAGATTCCATCGCCCGGGCTCTTCGGGCCCGCATGGGCCGCGCAGCGCGAGGGGACACACTTCTTCGGGCCCGGCGACCCGCAGGGCGCCATCGCGGCGTTCCAGGCGAAATGCCAGGCCGGCTCGCTGGAATCGTTCGTGATGGTCGAGCCGGACTATCAATGGGGAAGCGAGGAGAACCCGCAGAACATTCAGGCGGGGCAGACGTTCGTCGCCGGTGTGGTCAATGCGCTTATGAGCTCACCCGCGTGGCAGAGCTCGCTGCTGTTGTTCACCTACGACGAACACGGCGGCTACTACGACCACGTGACACCTCCGGCTGCGCTCAATCCCGGTGATGGTTCTCATCCCGGCGCCCTGAACGGTCCATCGCCCGCAGGTTTCAACACGTATGGAGACGACTACACCGTGTACGGCTTCCGCGTACCCGCGGTCATCGTGTCGCCGTGGGCCAAGTCCGGCTTCACGTCGCACACCGTGTACGACCACACGTCGCTGCTGGCAACCATCCAGCACAAGTGGAATCTGCCCGCGCTCACGCTGCGGGACGCGAACGCGAACCCACTGAGTGACTGTCTCGTGAGCAGCGGTCCGGCACCATTCGCGGCGCCCCCAACGCTCGCCGCAGCGCCACTGCGGACCGAGGCCGACTCCATCACGTGCGAGCAGACCGGAAGCGATCCGCTTCCTGGCATCACGCAGCCGTCGAGCAACGTGCCCGACGTGCCCGCGCCCGCGCTTGCCGCGCTTGGGGGTGTGGCAGCCGCCGCCGGTACCGCGACGCTCATCCGCCGGCGCCTCGACCGTCGCGCTCATCAGGAGAGCGCCGCTCCCGACTAGCATCGGCGCTTCGCGATGGCGAGACGACCGCTGAGAGTGGCGCGGCGCGCGATCGACGCCGCTGTGGGCGCGGTGCCCGGCACCGTGGTCGAGCGCGTCACCGCGGTGGGTGCGCCGCTGAGCCGGTACAGCGGACGCACTCGCGCCGGCGCAGCCGCGCTCGCGTCGGCGATCGCGGCGCTCACGCGGCCGCCGCGGTTACGCCGCCAGCGCCAGCAACGCGTGTCCGTCGACGCGATCGCCGCCGCCGTCGGGCGCACCGAGGACGAGGTGCAGTCGTGGGCTGACGACGGCTTGCTTGGCGCTTCCGAAGAAGACGGCGTCTGGCCGGCTGCGCTCGACCGAGCCGCGCTCCTCGACTTTGCCTTGCGGCGAGGCGCCGACGAAGCCGAGGTGGAGGCGGCCGCGCGGGCGGGCAGGCTCGGCCTGCTCGTGCTGGAGCGCAGCGTCGCCGGCGATGCGACGCTCACCGGGCGTGAGGTCGCCGAGCGCGCCGGCGTGCCGGTGGAACTCGCCACCGCCGTGTGGCGCGCGTTCGGCTTTCCCGCCGAGGACATCGATCAGCGCCGGTTCAGCCGAGCCGAGGTGCACGCGATGCGCGTCATCGGCGCCATGCGCAGCGTTTTCACCGAGGAGGACCTCACTGAAGCCTCGTCCGTCGTGGGCCGGGCGATGGCCGAGGTGAGCGCGGCCGCCGTCGAGCTTTTCCGCCGCCGCGTCACCGAGCCGTTCCTCGAGGCGGGGCTTGGCGAGCTCGAGGTGGCGCTGCGACTGGCGGCGATGAGCGAGCTGCTCATTCCTCCGTTGGAGCCGGTGCTCGAGGTTGCCTTTCGGCGTCACCTGCAGGCGGCCGTGCAGTCGGAAGCCGCGCTTCGCCTGGAGGAGACCGCCGAGACCGAGGTGCAGGAGCTGAGTGTCGGATTTGCCGACCTGGTCGGATTCACCACGCTGTCGGAGCACATGAGCCCGCTCGAACTGGGCGAGCTGGCGTCGCGGTTGTTGCGCATCACCGAGCCGGCGCTCACCGCGCACGGTGCGCGCTTCGTGAAGACGATCGGTGATGCGG
>JBHEMA010000168.1:0-12393 GCA_046262795.1 Candidatus Dormibacteria bacterium
GGTGCAGGAACGGTTGACGACTCAGATTGCGGATGCGTTGCAGGACGTGCTCGGCGCGTATGGCGTCGCCGTCGTCATCGAGGCTATGCACCTCTGTATGGTCATGCGAGGTGTGCAGAAGCAGAACAGTGCTGCGGTGACGTCGGCGATCACGGGTGTCTTTCGCACGGATCCCAAGACACGCTCCGAGTTTCTCAGTCTCATCAACCGCCACACGCTCACTGTGACGTAGCGCTCAGCCGGCTCCGAAGAGCAGGATCTCGGCTTCGACGAGCAGCGCGCCGACCACGAGCATCACCACGCCGAGCACGAGGTGCGCCCAGCGGATGGGCTCGCGATCGCGGCTTCCGAAGAGACGGCTCCAGATCGTCACGCCGACCACGCCGAGTCCACCGGCGACGAGCATCGTCGCGGGCACACCGAAGAGCGCGCCGAGCACCTGCTGCATGCGCGGCAGCGTACCGGCTCTCCGTGACGGGGCGTCCGTACCATGACTGTCGTGACCAGCTTCATCAGCACCGCAGCAGACGGGGAGCTACAGGACGCGCTGCGCGCGCTCGGAGAGCCCGAGTGGCGAGCGCGCCAGATCCGCGATGCGGTGTGGCAGCCGTACGTGAAGACGTTTGCCGGGGTGCGCCAGCTCCCGGCATCGCTGCGTGGTGAGCTGGCGCAGCGGTACGCATTCTCCGCGGTGGCGAACGCCGACGAAACGCCGGCGGATGGCGGACTCACGGTTAAGCTCCTGTGCCGGCTGCACGACGGTGAGACCATCGAGACGGTCGCGATGGAGACGCCGGCGTCGCGATACGCACGGCGCCGCTCGACCGTGTGCGTGAGCAGTCAGGTGGGATGCGCGGTGGGTTGTCCGTTTTGCGCCACCGGACGGATGGGCCTGCGACGCAACTGTTCCGCCGCAGAGATCGTCGACCAGGTGCGCGCAGCGTCGGCATCACTCCATGCACACGGGCTCGGCCCTGTCACGCATGTCGTGTACATGGGCATGGGGGAACCGCTCGCCAATCTCGACGCCGTGGTGGAGTCGTTGCACGTGCTCGTCGAACGAGCAGGCGTGAGCCCCCGGCGCATCACGGTTTCGACGAGTGGCGTCGTGCCCGCCATCGAGCGCCTCGCTGACACCGCACCTCCGGTGACGCTGGCGATCTCGTTGCACGCCGCGACCGACGAGCTGCGCATCAAGTTGGTGCCGCTCAATCGCGCGCATCCCATCAGGTCGCTGGTTGTCGCGGGCGTGCGTTACGCGCAACAGACCGGCCGGCGCCTGACGTTCGAGTGGTGCCTCATCGGCGGCGTGAACGATTCGCTCGACCAGGCCCGTGCGCTGCGGCGGCTGGCACAGGAAGCGCACGCACACATCAATGTCATCCCGATGAACCACATCGAGGGAAGCCCCTGGGGACCGCCGTCAGCCGAGGTGTCGCGCTCGTTTCTAGAAGCGCTGAGCGGTGTCGCGGTAACCGTCCGCGACACGCGTGGCAACGAAGCCGATGCAGCCTGCGGTCAGCTGCGCGCGCTGCTCGAGGCCCGACGCGAGCTGCGGCCCGACGGTACGCTCGGCCCGCCACGACGGCTCCCGGTGGCGTGACCGAGACAGGCATCGCGTCGGACGCGGTGCTCATGCGTGAGGCCTTGCGTCTCGCGGCGTCCGCGGACCATCGCACGAGCCCGAACCCCATGGTCGGCTGTGTCATCACGCGTGACGGAGAGATCGTTGCGCGCGGCTTCCATCATCGCGCCGGCGAGTCACATGCGGAGATTGAAGCGTTGCGCGCGGCGGGTGAGGCGTCTCGTGGCGCCGACGTGTTCGTGACATTGGAGCCATGTGCGCATCACGGCCGAACCGCCCCCTGCGTCCCATCGCTCATCGCGGCGCAGCCGGCGCGGGTCGTCGTCGCGATGCGCGATCCCAATCCGATGGTCTCGGGGCGCGGCATCGCGCAGCTGCGCGATGCAGGCATCGCCGTCGATGTCGGGCTCCTCGCAGGCGAGGCGGAGCGGCTCAACGAGTTCTACGTGACGGCGATGACCCGCGGCCGTCCCTTCGTCACGTTGAAGCTCGCCATGTCACTCGACGGGCGCATCGCGACGTCGACCGGCGAATCGCAATGGATCACCTCGGAGGCGTCTCGCCACTACGGGCATCGGTTGCGGCACGAACACGATGCGGTGCTCGTCGGGGTGGAGACGGTGCTGCACGACGATCCCCGGCTCACCTCACGGATCGAGGGCGGGCGTGATCCGCTCCGCATCGTCCTCGACAGCACGCTGCGCACCCCCGCGACGGCACAGATCCTCACGCCGCGCGGCCGCACGCTGGTGTTCACCACCGACCGCGCTCCTCACGATCGGGTCCAGAAGGCGCGCGACTCCGGCGCGGAGGTGATCGCCGTCGCGGCGCGTCAGGCGCACGTCGATGTCGGCGAAGTGCTTGGCGCACTCCACGAACGCGAGCTGCGCAGCGTCCTGGTCGAGGGCGGCGCAGGCGTGCAGGGCGCGTTTCTGGACGCGCGCGCCGTCGACAAGGTTGTGGCCATGGTGGCGCTGCGCATCATCGGCGGCGTTGACGCACCGGCCGCAGTCGGCGGCAGAGGCGTGCGTACGCTCGCCGACGCGGTAGAGCTCCGCGATCTCGACGTCGGCCGCTGCGGCCCCGATCTGTTGGTCACGGGGTACTGTGTGTGGTGAGGCACCTCGCACCATGTTCACCGGCATCGTGGCCGTCACCGGCCGTATCACCGCGGCGGATCGGACCACCATCCACATTGCGGCGCCCGCTTTCGGTGATCGACTTCGAATGGGCGACAGCATCGCGCTCAACGGCGTCTGCCTGACGGTAGCCGAACTCCAGAGCGAAGGCTTCGGTGTCGACGTGATGCCCGAGACGCTGCACCGCACGACGCTCGGCCGATTGCACGCGGGTGATGCCGTGAATCTCGAGCCCGCGGTGGTCGCCGGCGAGCCGCTCGGTGGGCACCTCGTGAGCGGACACGTCGACGCCGTCGGCACCGTGGCCGCGCTGCATGAGGACGGCAACGCGCGCTGGGCAACGATCGCGATCGAGTCGGAACTGCTGTCACTCGTCGCCGAGAAGGGATCGATTGCGGTCGACGGGATCAGTCTCACGGTGGTCGACGTGTTCGGCACCGCGTTCACGGTGTCGCTCATCCCGCACACACTGGCTAACACGACCGCCGGCAGTTGGACCGTCGGAACGCGCGTGAACGTCGAGGCCGATGTGATCGCGCGCTACGTGCAGCGGTCGCTCGCGGCGGCGCGCACGGTGATCACCGCCGTGAGCATGGAGTAACCGCGCAATGCCACTCAGCAGTGTGGAAGATGCGATCGCCGACATCCGCGACGGCAAGTTCGTGATCATCGTCGATGACGAGGGTCGTGAGAACGAGGGCGACCTCGCCATCGCAGCGGACCGCATCTCGCCAGAAGCGGTGAACTTCATGGCGACGCACGCTCGTGGACTCGTGTGCTTCTCCACGGAAGCATGGCGCCTGGACGAGCTCAACCTCGGCGCCATGGTGGAGCAGAACACGTCGCGCTACGGCACCGCCTTCACCGTGAGCGTCGATGCCGCCGGTCACGGCGTGACCACCGGCATCTCTGCGTACGACCGCGCCACCACCATCCGCTTGCTCTGTGACGAGCACGCGCGGCCTTCCGACTTCGCCAAACCGGGGCACACCTTTCCGCTCCGCGCGGCCACCGGTGGCGTGCTCGAACGCGCAGGTCAGACCGAGGCGATCGTCGACCTGTGCAAGCTGGCGGGTCGTTTTCCGGCCGGCGTGATCTGCGAGATCATGCGCGGCGACGGGCGCATGGCACGCCGTCCCGACCTCGATGGGTTCGCCGCGGAGCACGGCGTCAAGATCGTGGCGATCGACGACATCATCGCGTACCGCCGCCGCAGCGAGCGCCTGGTCGTTCGAGGCGCGACCACCACGATTCCGACGGAATACGGGGACATCACCGTGCACGGCTATGAGGACAAGATCACTCATGCCACACATGTGGCGTTGGTGTGGGGCGCGGTGGACGACGGTGAACCGGTGCTTGTACGCGTGCACAGCGAGTGCCTCACGGGCGATGTGTTCGGCTCACAACGATGCGATTGTCAGGGCCAGCTGCACAAGGCGATGACGATCATCGCGGAGCAGGGCCGCGGTGTCCTCGTGTACCTGCGTCAGGAAGGACGCGGCATCGGCCTCATGGACAAGCTGCGTGCGTATGCATTGCAGGACCGCGGCTTCGACACCGTCGAGGCGAACGAGCGTCTCGGACTTCCGATCGATTCGCGCGACTACGGCATCGGCACGCAGATCCTCGCCGACCTCGGCGCCAGACGGATCATCGTGCTCACCAACAACCCCAAGAAGTACTACGGGTTGAGCGGATACGGGCTCGAGGTGGTCGACCAGGTCCCGCTGGTGGTCCCGCCGACCGCGCACAGCGCGCGCTACCTGCGCGTCAAGCGCGAGAAGCTCGGCCACGTGCTCGATGTGATCGAGCCGAGCGCGTGACCACAAGGCGCAGACCTGTGCCACGATCGACGCCATGAAAGAGGTTGCGGGCAGGCTCGACGCCACCGGTCTGCGTTTCGGCATCGTGGTCGCGCGTTTCAACCAGCTCGTGTCGCAGCGACTGCTGGAAGGTGCGCTCGATGCCCTCCGGCGGCACGGCGTCGCGGATGACGACCTCACCGTGGTCTGGGTGCCGGGCAGCTTTGAGATCCCCGTTGCGGCGCGCGAGCTCGCGGAACACGGCGGCGTCGACGCCGTCGTCTGCCTCGGCACCGTGATCCGAGGTGAGACCGCGCACTTCGATTACGTCGCCGGTGAGGCTGCTCGCGGTGTCGCCGCTGTGCACGCGTCCACCGGCGTTCCCACGGGCTTCGGCGTGCTCACCGTGGACAGGTCGGAACAGGCGCTGGACCGCGCCGGCGGCAAGCACGGTAACAAGGGCGCCGACGCGGCGCTCGCTGCGGTGGAGATGGCGCACGTGTTGCGCGAGCTGCGCCGGCCCCGAGCAGCAACCCGCGAGGCGGCCTCGTAGCCACAGCGGCACCGCGTCAGCCGCAGCGGATCGTGTCGCTCCTGCCGAGCGCGACCGAGCTGCTCTTCGCCGTCGGGGCCGGTGATCGCGTTGTCGCGGTGACGCACGAGTGCGACCACCCCGCCGATGCGGTGCGGGACCTGCCCCGCGTGACGTCGAACGCGCTGCCGACCGAGGGCGTGCCCTCGGTCGAGATCGACACGCACATCCGCACGGCGCTGCATGCCGGCTCCGCCATCTACAACCTCGACGCGCAGCGACTTGCCGAGCTGGACCCCGAGCTGATCGTCACGCAGGGGCTGTTTGAGGTGTGCGCCGTCGCGTACGACAGCGTGGAGCGCGCCGTCCGCCGGCTCGCCGGCGACATCCCGATCATCTCGCTCGAGCCGATGAGCCTCGGCGACATCGTCGATACAGTCGACGCGGTCGGAGAGGCGACCGGGTGCACGCGCGAAGCTTCGTCGGTCGCGGACACGATGCGTGAGCGCATCGGCCGCGTCGGCGCGATGGTGTCGCCCGAGCCACGACCGAGAGTCGCCTGCATCGAGTGGACCGACCCGATCTTTGCCGGCGGTCACTGGGTCCCGGAGATGGTGGCGATCGCCGGCGGCGATGACGCCCTCTGGTCACCGGGTGTTCCGTCGACCGACATCGCTTGGGAGCACGTGCTCGAGGCGCAACCCGACGTGATGCTGCTCATGCCGTGCGGGTTCGGACTCGAGCGGACGCTCGAGCTTGCGCCGGAGGTGACCGGTCGGCCGGGCTTCGCCGGCCTACCGTGCGCGAGAAGCGGGCGTGTTATCGCCGTCGACGGGTCCAGCTACTTCAACCGGCCGGGTCCGCGCATCGTCGAGGGGCTCGACATCCTCGCGGCGGCGGTGCGAGCCACTCCCGGCGACCCGCTTCCGAGAGGCGCGGCGTGGGTTCAGGGCGCGCCTCAGCGCGGGGCTTTGGCCTGAGTGCGGAGACACCGCGTGCACACAGTCGCGCGCTGCACGCGCCCCTTGATCGTGATGTGCGCGGTCTGCAGGTTCGGCATGAAGCGGCGCTTCGTGTGCACCTTGGAGTGACTGACGTTGTTGCCGGTCATCGGGCGCTTCCCGCAGACCTCGCAGCGCTGAGACATGGAATCGCTCTTGTGAGTGGATTTTCGGCCGCGCAGGCTCGCGCAAGCTAGAATGCGCCCCCTGCCGAACGCGCGGCGGGAATTCGGCGCGAGGATAACACACGCCCCGCGCGTGGCTTAGGGAAGAAGTGAAAGGCAAGGTCAGGACGGCTGACGCGCTCTCGACGACTGCGTCACTGGGTCGCATCGAGGTGTCGCCGCGGGTGGTCGCCTCCATCGTGGCTCACGCCGCCAACGAGTCCTACGGGATCGTCGGCATGGCGGCACGCGGCCTGCGCGACGGCATCGCCGAGCGCTTGAACCGCGAGAACGCACATCGCGGGGTTCAGGTGCAGGTGCGTCCGGATGGCATCGTCGTCGAGCTGTACGTCATCGTCGAATACGGCACACGTATCAGCGAAGTCGCGCACAACCTCATGAGCGCCGTCCGCTACCACCTCGAGCGAACGCTGGGACTCCCGGTGCTTGCGGTCAACGTCAACGTCCAGGGTATCCATCTGGAGCAGGACGGTGCCCGGTTCTGAGACGGCGGCGGAGCTGACGATGCTCCGTGAACCCATGCGGGAAGCGGACGGCCAGCAGATGCTGGCTGGGCTGCGCGCTGCGCTCGCCTGGCTCGAGGCGAATCAGCAGGAGATCAACGACCTCAACGTGTTCCCGGTGCCGGACGGCGATACCGGCTCGAACATGTATCTGACGATGCGCTCCGCTGTGGAGGAGGCGCAGCACGCGAAGAACCCGGAGTCGGTCGACTCGGTCATCGCCGCAGCGGCGCACGGATCGCTCATGGGCGCTCGCGGCAACAGCGGCGTCATCCTCTCGCAGATCTTTCGCGGACTCGCACAGGGCCTGTCCGGCACGAGCCGCATCGATGCGCAGGCGCTGTCGCGCGCGTTCGGCGAAGCGTCGAGCGTTGCCTACCGCGCTGTGATGAAGCCGACGGAGGGGACCATCCTCACAGTGGTGCGCAAGGCGGCTGATTCCGCCGCCGCCGCCGCGGCGGAGAGCGACGACCTGCGTGCCGTGCTCACGCGCGTCGTCGTGGATGCGCACGCCGCCGTGGAGCGCACCACCGATCAGCTGGCCGTGCTGCGCGAGGCGGGCGTCGTCGATGCGGGCGGCTTCGGGCTCGCGGTGATCATCGAAGGCTTCAGCCGCGCGGTGAACGAGTCGACGCCGTCGGTACCCGAGCCGATTCTCGCGCCGCGCCGCGTCGGCGAACCGTCGCTGCGCATGCCCGCGCATTCGTCCGCGAACCTCAACCCACCGGCGACCGAGAACCGTCGTGGCGCTGCCGCCATCGCCGAAAAGGAAGAGGGGTGGGGGTACTGCACCGAGTTCCTCATATCGGGCGACGCGCTCGATGTCGACGCTATCCGGAACGAGCTCGCCCGGCTCGGGGAGTCGGCGCTCGTCGTCGGTGATGCCGAGTTGGTGCGCGTGCACATCCACACCGTCGACCCGGCCACGCTCATCGGCACCGCGGCGCAGAGGGGACGGTTGAGCAAGCTCAAGGTCGAGGACATGACCGCTCAACACCACGAGGTGCTGGAGCGAGCCGGCGTCGCGCAGCCGCACCAGGCGCCACAGGCGCCACCGAAACCGCTCGGCGTGGTCACAGTTGCGCCCGGGTCAGGTTTCCGCGACATCTTTCTCAGCCTCGGCGCCGACGCTGTCGTCTCCGGCGGTCAGACGATGAACCCGTCCATCGAAGACCTGCTCAACGGTGTCCGTTCCGCGAATGCGGACGCGGTCATCGTGCTGCCCAACAACAAGAACGTCATCCTCACAGCGGAGAAGGTCGACGAGGTCGCAGACGGCTGTGACGTCGTGGTGGTGCCTACTCGAAACG
Source organism: Candidatus Dormibacteria bacterium (assembly GCA_046262795.1). Classification (GTDB taxonomy): domain Bacteria; phylum Chloroflexota; class Dormibacteria; order Aeolococcales; family Aeolococcaceae; genus JAFALX01. The sequence goes on from JBHEMA010000168.1 coordinate 8,061, forward strand.
TGCCGCAGGGCATCAGCGCGCTGCTCGCGTTCGACGCGGCCGCCGATGTCGCCGCCAACCGCGAGCGGATGCAGGTTGCGGCCAAAGCCGTGCGCGCCGTCGAGGTGACGCGCGCCGTGCGCGCCAGCAGCGCGAATGGCAAGCGGATCAAAGAGGGTGACGTCATCGCTGTCGTCGACGGCAAGATCTCACAGGTCGGCGACGACTACCTCCAGGTGATCCGTGGTGTGTTTGAGCACCAGGAGCGTGAGCCGGAGCTGGTGACCGTGTACCGCGGCGGGGAGGTGACCGAGGACGACGCCGACCATCTGGTCAGCGAGCTCCGCGCCGAGCATCCGGGCGTCGAGTTCGAGGTGCACGCCGGAGGCCAGGAGCACTACCCCTACGTGCTCTCGCTCGAGTAGCACGTGATCCATCTCGTCACCGACTCGACGTCCGACTTCACGCGCGCCGACGCCGAGGCACTCGGCATCACGGTCGTCCCGCTGACAGTGCGATTTGGTGAGGAGCAATACCAGGACGGCGTCAACCTCGAATCTGACGCGTTCTACGCAAAGCTGCCGTCGACATCAGTCCATCCGACGACGTCGCAACCAACGCCGGAGCAGTTCACTGCGGTGTACCGCTCACTGCTGCAGCACGACGACGACCGCATCGTCAGCCTGCACATCTCCGCGAAGCTGAGCGGCACGTTGCAGTCGGCGCACATCGCGGCACAGGAGCTCGACGATCGTGTGCTGCTGGTCGACAGCGAGACTGTCAGCGCCGGACTGCAGCTGCTCGTCCGGGCGGCGGCGGATGACGTCGCTGCCGGCGCTGACGTGCACGCGGTCTGTGCACGAGCGGAGCAACGTCGCAGTCGCGTCACCATTTACGTGCTGCTCGACACGCTCCACTACCTGCAGCGTGGTGGTCGCATCGGGCGCGCGCAGGCGCTGCTCGGCGGCATGCTCGGCGTGAAGCCGGTGCTGACCATGATCGACGGCGAGGTTGCGCCGCAGGCCCGCGTTCGGAGCAGGCGTCAGGGCATGCAGCGCATCGTCGAGCTCCTCAAAGAGAAGCTACCGCTGCGCGGGCTCGCCGCGTTCCACTGTGGTGCACCGGAGTTGCTCCCGGACCTGGAGTCGCAGCTGCGCGCCGCCATCCCGAATGTCGCGATTCAGACGGGCCAGGTCGGGCCGGTGGTCGGTGCGTACACCGGTCCCGGCGGCGTCGGCATCGCCTGCCTCGGCGCTGACTGATTCCGCCGCTTGACCGATGATGGCGGTGTGACCGCCACCATCATCCCGCTGCGGCGGACTCGATTCACGCCGGATGCACCCGTGACCGTGCTCGATCGTCTCGGTGATATGCAACGTCAGCGGCTCGAACGACTCGGCATTCGCACGTTGCGCGACCTCCTGTACCACCTGCCATTCCGCTACGAAGACACACGAGACGTCGTGCCGCTGGCGGGGCTGCAACCTGGCGACACACAGACAGCCCGCGTCCGCGTCGCGGCCGTGAGCGGTCCGTACCAAAGCCCCCGCCGCCGCACGCTGCTGACAGAAGCGACCCTCGACGACGACACTGGCCATGCGACGGCGATCTGGTTCGGCAACCAGCACATCGACAAGCGACTCCACCAAGGCGACGACGTCGTCATCAGCGGGACGGTGAAGGCACAGCGCACCGGTCTCCAGTTCGTCAACCCGACGTTCGAGCACAGCCGGCGCAACCAGCATCATGTCGGCATCCTCGCGCCCGTCTACCACGAGACCAACAAGCTCTCGTCGGCGATGCTGCGAACATGGATCGCTCCGCTCGTCGAGAGCGTCGGATGGCAGCTGCCGGACGTGTTACCCGACGACGTCCGCGAGTCGGAGCAGCTGATGTCGCTCCAGGACGCGCTGCGCGCAATGCACACGCCGTCCGCGCACGACGAAGCCCAACGCGGCCGTGAGCGCATGGCGTTCGAGGAGCTGTTCCTGATGCATCTCGCCGCCGTGCGGGCTCGACGGCGCCGGCTGGACAGCGCGGGCGTGGTCATGCCCTACGACGTGGAGCTGGCGCGCACATTCTCCGCGTCGCTGCCGTTCAAGCTCACCGATGGTCAGCGCGTCGCGGGTCATCAGATTCTCACCGACCTGGCCGCGTCCGGCCCCATGAACCGGTTGCTGCAGGGCGACGTCGGCAGCGGCAAGACCGTCGTCGCGGCGCTCGCGTCACTGATGACGCATCACGCCGGGTACCAGACAGCGGTCATGGCGCCGACGGAGATCCTGGCGCGGCAGCACGCGGCGACACTCGACGCTTTGCTGACACCGCATGGTCTGCCACCGCGCCTGCTCGTCGGCAGCACGAGCGAGAAGGCGCGTCGGGAGATCATCGCCGCGCTCGCCGCGGGACACGATGCGCTCATCGTCGGCACGCACGCGCTCATCGAAGATGTCGTCGTCATGGAGAACCTCGGCCTTGCCGTGGTCGACGAGCAGCATCGCTTCGGAGTCGAGCAGCGGCAGCGCCTGCGGCAGAAGTCGGGCGTGATGCCGAACTTCCTCGCGATGACCGCCACGCCGATCCCCCGCTCTCTGACGCTCACGCTCTACGGCGACGTCGACGTCAGTGAGCTGCGCGAGATGCCGTCGGGACGGATGGCGGTGCAGACGCGTGTCGTGCCCCCCGAGCTGCGCGACAGCGCGTACGACTTCGTGCGTGAGCAGGTGCGCACGGGGCGGCAGGTCTTCGTCATCTGCCCCCTCATCGACGAGTCAGACAAGCTCGGTGCCAAGAGCGCGACTGCTGAGCATCAGCGCTTGCAGCGCGACGTTTTCCCGGACCTGCGCGTCGAGCTGCTGCACGGCAGGATGCCGTCGCGCGAGAAGGAGGAGCGCATGGCGCGCTTCGCCCGCGGCGACGCCGACATCCTGGTGTCAACGAGCGTCGTCGAGGTCGGCGTCGACGTGCCCAATGCGTCGGTGATGATGATCGAGGGTGCCGAGCGCTTCGGGCTGGCACAGCTGCATCAGTTTCGCGGCCGCGTCGGTCGCAGCGTGCATCGCTCGTACTGCATGCTGTTTCACGGCGGCATTTACGAGGAAGAAACAGCCAAGCGCTTGCACGACGTCGCTGCGACCAGCAGCGGTTTCGACCTTGCCGAGCTGGACCTGCAGCATCGCGGACCCGGTGACGTCGTCGGTCTGCGCCAACACGGGTTGCCGGAGATGCAGGCGGCGGACCTCCTCGACGTCGCGCTCTCCGAGCGCGCGCGCCGGGCGGCGCATGCGCTGCTCGACAGCGATCCCGCGTTGACCGAGCACCCGCTGCTCGCCGACGCGATGGAACGCTATGGCGCCGTCTTCGACCTCGACTGAGCGCTACCAGCCGACGCCGCGGTCGAGCGACTCGCGGATGAGGTCGGCATGTCCGTTGTGCCTGCCGTACTCCTCGACCATGTGGACGTAGATCCAGCGCAGCGAGGACGGCTTGCCCTCGCGCACGCCATGGGAATCGAGGTCGCGCGACGATGAAACTCCAGCCAGACCTCTAGCGTCCGGCGCTCATCCGCCGCGAAGATGGTCTCGGGATCGATGCGGCGCGGATCGACGAGATCCTCGACCATAGATTGCAGCATGGCACCGACGACGAGGATCACGGCAGGCGAGTGGCGAGGTCGGGTGATCGACACGCCGCGAGGCATGGCGATCAGGCCGACGCGGTCGTTGGTGCGCGAGTCGCTCTTCAACATCCTCGGTGAGCGCGTCGTCGATGCGGATGTGATCGACCTGTACGCCGGCGCCGGTACCGTCGGATTCGAAGCGTTGTCACGCGGCGCGCGCGGCGTGACCTTCGTCGACCGCGACGGCGCGTCGCTGCATGTCATCGCCACGACGGCCCAGCGGTTGGGATGCGAGCAACGCTGCCGCATCGAACGAGCCGAAGCGACGACCTGGCTGCGGCGGAACGCCGACCAGGTTGCGGGCAGCGACATCGTGTTCGTGGACGCGCCGTACCGTGATGCAGACGTCGACCGCGCACTCGACCTGCTCGGAAAGCATCCACCAGCGCTTGTCGTGTGCGAACATCACGCGAAGCGGCGCGTTGCCGAGCGCATCGGCTCGCTCGAGCGGGTGCGTGAAGCTCGCCACGGACTCACCACAGTCACCTTCCTACGACGCAGCACCAACGGAGTCAACGCATCGTGACCGAACGCATCGCCGTCTATCCGGGCAGCTTCGACCCGGTGACGTTCGGTCATGTCGACATCCTCGAGCGCGCCTCGCTGATCTTCGACCGCGTTGTCGTCGGCGTGCTCGCCAACTCCGGCAAGCAACCGTTGTTCACGGTTGACGAG
>JBHEMA010000169.1:0-7242 GCA_046262795.1 Candidatus Dormibacteria bacterium
GGTTGCGGCCATGGCGCAACAGCACAGAGGGATGAAGATCGCAGCCACCGAGGACATCGTCGTGTACCTCGCGCAGGCGCTGCACCTCGACGTCATCTCTCCCCCGCAGTTCATGCAGGCTGTCGCAGAGGGCAACGAGCCGCCGGCAGGCGCGACAGCGCTGTTCCATCAGCAGATCGCGTCGCGAGAGGCCACCGTGCTCGTGTACAACACGCAAACCGTGACCGCCGTCACGACGAACATCCAAGACGAGGCGGGCAGCGCAGGCATCCCGGTCGTCGGTGTCTCGGAGACGTTGCAACCGCCGACTGCCACATTCCAGGGCTGGCAGCTTTCACAGCTTCGGAGCCTGCAGCAGGCGCTGCAGCACGCGAACCGTGGCTGAAACCGTCGTCGACGTACAGCATGCATCGGTCCGCGTCCACGGCAGGACGATCTGGTCGGATGCCACGTTCACCGTGCCGGCTGGCAGCTTCACCGCCGTTGTCGGGCCCAATGGCGCTGGCAAGACAACGTTGCTGCGGGTGCTGCTCGGCTTGGTCCCGGCGGAGTCGGGGATGGTGCGGGTGTTGGGACGTGCACCGCGTCGCGGCGACGCCGATATCGGGTACGTGCCGCAGCGCCGGACGCTCGATCCCGAGATTCCCGTGCGCGGACGCGACCTCGTCGCGTTGGGCGCCGACGGTCACCGCTGGGGGTTTCGTCTGCCACGCAGCAAAGCCGACGGTGCGGAGATGGACGCCGCACTCAACTCCGTGCATGCTGCAGCGTTCGCCGACCGGCGTATCGGACGTCTCTCCGGCGGCGAGCAGCAGCGGCTCCTCATCGCCCAGGCGCTCGTCGGCAATCCGAAGCTGCTGCTGCTCGACGAGCCGCTCGCGAGCCTCGACGTGCGCAACCAGGTGACGGTGGCGCGCATCGTCGACGACGTGGTGCGCACCACGGGCGTGGCGACGCTCGTCGTCACGCACGACATCAACCCGATCCTTGGCTTCATCGACCAGGTCGTATACGTCGCGCAGGGCCGCGTCGTGGCTGGTCGTCCCGAAGAAGTTGTGAACACCGGGGCGCTGTCGTCGATCTATGGTGCGCAGGTCGAGGTGCTGCGCGACAGCCACGGCCATGTCTTCGTCGTCGGTCTCGACCAGGAGGCGGCTCATCCCCATGGGCGCTGACGTGTTCGCTGCAGTATCTGCGCCGCCGTTGACCTGGAACCTCGTTCAGGACGTGGTGCAGCTGTTCGACTACGAGTTCAGCCGCAACGCGTTCGCCGCCGGCACGATCGTTGCGATCGTTGCCGGCGTCGTGGGGTTCTTCGTGGTGCTTCGATCGCTGACGTTTGCCAGCGACGCGCTCGCTCATCTCGGCTTCAGCGGTGCAGCAGGCGCCGTGGTGATCGGCGTCTCGCCGATAGCGGGCCTGCTCGCCTTCACGATCGGAGGTGCTGTGACGATGAGCGCGCTCGGTCAGCGTTTGCGCGGCCGCGATGTGGCGATCGGGATCGTGCTCGCGTGGACGCTCGGGCTGGGATCGCTGTTTCTCTCGCTGTACACCGGCTACGCCACCGAAGCATTCGCCATCCTGTTCGGTGAGCTGTACGGCGTGAGCGGCACGGCGCTTGTCATCACACTCATCGCGGCGGTGATCGTGCTGACCGCGATGGCCGTGATGTACAGACCGCTGCTCTTCGCATCGCTCGACGACGACGTCGCCGAGGCCCGCGGCGTCCCGGTGCGCTTGATCGGCATCGGCTTCATGATCGTGCTTGCCATCGCTGTGTCAGAGGCGGTGCAGGTCGTCGGCGTGCTGCTGATGTTCGCGCTGCTCGTGACGCCTGCGGCAATCGCCGAGCGTTTGACCGCGCGACCCGCACGCAGCATGACCATCTCCGTCGTGCTTGCCGTGGCGTTCACCTGGATCGGGCTGGCGACCGCGTACTACCTGCCGTATCCGCCGGGATTCTTCATCACGACGATCGCGTTTCTCACCTACGTCGGCGTGCGCGGCGGTGCCGCCGTCGCGGCGCGCTCACGGACGCAGCGACGACCAATCGCGGTCGAGGCTGCGGCCTGATGTCACGACAAGCATTGTCGAGCGCGGTGAGCGATCTCTCCCAGCGGCTCGCTGCTCGCGGACAGCGTGCAACCGCGCAACGACTCGTCGTGCTCGAGGCACTGCGCCGCACGGACCACACCATCACGGCGCCCGAGCTTTATGGACGACTCCGTCGACAGAATCCACTGCTCGGTCGCGCAACCGTCTTCCGCACGCTGGACTCCCTGGTCGATGCAGGCCTGGCGCAGCGCTTCGAACGACCCGGACACATCTATGCGTATGCGGCTTGCTCGACGACTCACCATCACCACCTCGTCTGCACGCGATGCGACACCACGATCGAGATCGACGAGGCGGCGATCGCGGTGCTGACGCGGGAGCTGGAAGCACGACACGCGTTCACCGTGCACCACGGGACGCTCGACTTCTACGGTTTCTGCGCCGCCTGTTCGGGAGAAGCCGACGTCGATCAGTGATGCTTGCCGGGACCGCCTTCCTTCCCAGGACCGTGGCCGCCATGACCCGGCGCACCCTGCTGCTGTTGCGCATCGAGCGTCATGAGTGCGGGCTCCCCGGTGTTCGCGTCCGTGCCCGGCAGGAAGTACGCCGTACCTGCCTGCGAGCTCTGTGCCGTCAATCCCGGCGGCGCCGCCGGCCAGTCGTCAGACGTGCTGCCGAGATCTCGCGCCATGAGCTCGTGAAAGACCGGGGCCGCACCCGTGATGCCGGTCGTGCCGTGCATCGGTGAATCGTCGGCGTTGCCGACCCACGTCGCGGTGACGAGATGAGGCGTCCAGCCGAGCGTGACGTTGTCGCGGAAGTCCTCGCTCGTCCCGGTCTTCGCTGCGACGGTGTGGCCTGACACCGTGAGCGCGCTGCCGGCGCCGAACTCCATGGTGCGGTTCGCGTCATTGGACAGCATCGTGTTCATGATGAACGCGACTCGCGGATCGAGCACCTGACGCGCTGGGGCGACGGACCAGGGCTGAGCCGCGCCGCCCGGTTGCGCGATGCTGCGGACGAAATGCTCGGCATGCATGACGCCGCCCGCTGCCACGACGCCACCCGCTTGTGCCATCTCAGCGAGCGGTACGGGATACGTGCCGAGCGTGAGGCTTGGTCCATACGACTGTGGCGCTGCGGTGAGGGTTGTCACGCCCATCTGGCGCGCCGTGTTGACGATCGCCGGGATGCCCGTGACGAGCTCGGTGCGCACCGCAGGTACATTCAACGAGTTGCCGAGCGCACGCTCGAGCGGCTGCGGCCCGTGCCACGTTCGGTCGTAGTCGAGCGGTGACCATGACTGCGCTCCCGCGCCGCCAGGCACTGTCATCGGCCCGTCGAGCACCTGCGAAACCATGCTCGCCTTCGACGTCGCAATCGCGGTCGTGTACGTGAAGAGCTTGAAGGACGATCCCGGCTGTCGAGGTGTCGACGCCATGTCGTAGGCGCCGCCGGGCACATTGGAGCCCGCGCTGCCGACGTAGGCGAGCACCTCACCGGTCGACGGATCCATCTCCAGAGCAGCGCCGTCGGTGACATGCAACGACTGGAGCTGTCCCACCTGTGCTGCGACGGTCTCCGCCGCGTGCTGCTGCCTCGCGAGATCGAGCGTCGAGGTGATCCGCAGGCCCGCCGTCGCGGGGTCGGCGTGGAGCGTCTGCTGCACCTCGTCAGCCACGCGCTGCATGAACGCGGGCGCAAGGTCGATGTCGTCACCTCCCGGTTGCGCAAAGTGCAACTGCTCCTGTTGCGCCTTCACCGCTTCGGCCGCGGTGATGTTGCCGTTGGATACCATCGAGGCGAGCACCGTCTGCATGCGAGTCTTCCCTGCGCCGGGATGGGCCAGCGGATCGTTCGTGGTGGGCGCGTTCGGCAGCCCGGCGAGCATCGCCGACTGCGCAAGGTCGAGCTTGCCTGCGTCGATACCGAAGTACACGTGCGCCGCGGCCTCAACACCGGTTGCGCCTTCGCCGAAGTATGCGTCGTTGAGGTAGTCACCGAGGATCTGAGGCTTCGGCGTCGTGTTGACGAGCCGCTGCGCGAGACCGATCTCGCGCACCTTGAAGCTGAAACTGCGGTCGTCGTTGAGATAGAGGATCTTCACGAGCTGCATCGGCAATGTGCTCGCACCCTGTGCGGAGCCGCTGTTCACATTGGTGAGTGAGGCCGCGGCGAGGCGCTGCACGTCCACGGCGCCCTCCGTCCAGAAATGCCGGTCCTCGACGGCGACGACAGCCTGCTGCATGGCGGGCGACATCGCGGTCAGCGGCACGGGGAGGCGCGTTGCGCCGGGCGGGTGAAGATCCGCGATTTCCGTCCCGTTACGGTCGACGACGATGGTGTCCGCCGGCATCGTGCGGGGCGTCGGCTCGCCGACGGCACTCGCAAGCCACTCGAGACCCGCGTTGAGGAGCAGCGGAAGTTGCGACATCACCACAACGAGCATCGCCGCTGCGATGAGGAGGCGCCGACGGGCGCGTGTTGCCGTCGCTCGACGGAGCGAACGCTGAAACAGTGCCATCGCCGCACTCATATAACCAGCCAGTCTAGATGGTGGTCATGTCCCGCGCGGTAGCGCGAGATGAGCGTGCTCAGGCGGTCTGGGCGATGGCGCCTACGGCACCGCGGAGTCCGACACAGCCGACGCAGCCCACACAGTCAACGCAATCCACGCATGCGATGCACGCTGCGCATCGAGCGCAGCGCACGCACGCGAATGTCGCAGCAGACGCGCGGACTGCTGCACTCGCGATCGTGAGCGCACTCCCGGCGACCGCGACCGAGAAGAGAGTGAGCGCGCTTCCCGCGACTGCGGTCGACCCGAACGTCACCGCGCTGCCCGCGACCGCTGCTGAATACGACGTCACCGCACTCCCTGCAACCGCCACGCTGCGCATCGTGCGCGTGCTGCCGGCCACAGCCGCGCTCTCACGAGTCGCGGAGCTGCCGGCGACCGCGACGCTGCGTTCGACGTCGGCCGAGCCGGTGACACCCATGAGCGAGTAGTCTGACGCGGGGATGGCAGAGACACCGACGCTGACGCCCGACGTCGCCACGCCAGAGCAGCCCGCGCATCCTGCCCACCCTGAACACGAGCATCTGGATCCGCGCCGGTGGATCGCGCTCGCAAGCGTGATGACGGCGCTCTTCATGGTGTTGCTCGACATATCCATCGTGAACGTCGCCATCCCGGCGATTCGCAACAACCTCGCCGCCAACAACGCCGACATTCAGTTCGTTGTCGCCGGCTACGGATTGGCTTATGCGGTGATGCTCATCACCGGTGGCAGGTTGGGAGACATCTTCGGGCGCAAGCGTCTGTTCATGATCGGCATGACGGGGTTCGTGCTCGCCTCGGCACTCTGCGGGCTGGCGCAGAGCGCGCTCATGCTCGATCTCTCGCGAGTCTTTCAGGGCGTGATGGCCGCGCTCATGTACCCGCAGGTGCTGTCGGTCATTCAGGTGAGCTTCCCGCCACACGAGCGGGCGCGCGTGTTCGGCTTGCTTGGCGCCGTCATCGGCATCGCCACCATCACGGGACCGCTTGTCGGCGGGTTGATCATTCGTGATGACCTCGTCGGCAGCTCGTGGCGATGGATCTTTCTCGTCAACCTCCCCATCGGCATCGTGTCACTCATCGGTGCGTACCGGGTGGTCGGTGAGTCCCGCGCACCGAATGCCACTCGCCTGGACTTGGTCGGCGTCGCGATCGCGACGGCCGGGTTGTTGCTGCTGGTATATCCGCTCGTCGAGGGCCAGGTGCTTGGGTGGCCGGCATGGACGTACATCTGCATGGCTCTCAGCCCGTTCGTGCTCGCCGGGTTTGTGCTCTACGAGCGCCGGCTCCCCTCGACGAGATTCCCGCTCGTGCAGCTCTCGATGTTCGGCATTCCCGCCTTCCGTGTCGGGGTCGTCATCTCAGCGGTGTTCATCGCGGGCATTCCCGCCTTCTTCTTCACCGCAAGCCTCATGCTGCAAGTTGGGCTCGGGTTCAGCGCATTGCACGCCGGGCTCACGACGATTCCGTGGAGCATCGGGTCCGCCATCGCGTCGGCGATGTCGGCGCGCATCGCGCCACGCCTCGGCAAGTGGACCATCGCGATCGGATCGATGCTGCTCGTCGTCGGCATTCTCGGTGTCATCCTCACGGTGCACTTGCGCGGCAGTGATCTGACGGGCTTCGACCTCATCCCGTCGTTCTTCGTCAGCGGCCTTGGACTCGGCACCGTCATCGCGCCGCTGCTCACGGTGATCCTCGCCGGTGTGCCGCCGCGCGACGCGGGCTCGGCATCCGGCGTGCTCACCACGTTTCAACAGCTCGGCGGAGCCATCGGCGTTGCCGTCGTCGGCGTCGTGTTCTTCGGGCTGCTGTCAAGCCGGGCGGCGACGTCAGTGTCGAGCGTGGCACCACAGCTTCGTGCGCAACTCATAGCGGCACACGTCCCGGCTGCCCAGGTCAACGGTGCGGTCGCGACGTTCACGCGCTGCTTCGATGCGCAGGCGGCGTCGAGCGATCCAACACTGCCGGTCGCGGGATGCCCTTCAGTGTCACAGGCGTCCTCGAGCGCGAGTCCGGTGAGCGCGGCATTCACGAAAGCCGCTCAGCATGCGCTTGCCGTCGACTTCGTCAGCTCGTTCGAGCGAATCCTTTTCTTCAACGTCGGGTTCTGGGTGCTGACCGGGATCGCGTCGCTGTTCCTGCCTCGCTTGCACCACGGCCGGTTGCGTTAGGGCGACCCGCAGAGCTTCGCTCTCGAAGCATTGATATCAGGGCGTCGACGACTTTGTAGGTCCGCGCCGTGCCGCGCACGCCGAGCATCTTTTCGAAGTTGACCTGGCGGCGGCGGCCGACGGATGAGCGTGGATACGCGTAGTAGAGGACACGTCCCTTCACGGCGAAGCGGTAGTCGTCGCCGGCGAGAGACATGAGCGCAGCGCGGTGCCGCGCGTCAGGTTCGGCGTCGAGAAACATCACGTGGCTCACGGTGTCATCGCTTCCCTTGGGCCGGAAGGGATTCGCTCGCGACGCCGCTTCCAGATCCTCGAGCGTCATCACGAAGGCGACCGTTGTAAGGCTCAGCATGGAGTGCAGATGTCCTTCCAGCGCTCGTGCCAGCGCAGTTGCGTCGCCCGGGCCGGTGGTGAACACCGCGTTGCCGCTCTGGATGTGCGTGGCGACGTCGT
>JBHEMA010000170.1:0-7676 GCA_046262795.1 Candidatus Dormibacteria bacterium
GATGACGGCGAGGTTGGTGCCCGTCACCATCTTCGTCGCAGGCGGACTGTCCGTGTACAGAACGAATGGATTTTCCTCGGACAACGCGCGATACGAGTTGGCGATCGCGTCGACGCTGACAGCGTCGCGAGGTCGCAGGTACGCCGTGACGAGAATGCCGCGTGTCATCGGGATGAGATGGGGCACGAACGTCAGGTGCACGTCACCTCCGGCAGCGGCCTCCAACTGTTCGAGCATCTCGGACTTGTGGCGGTGACCGCTCACGCCGTAGGCATGGACGGATTCATTCACCTCGGAGAACGAGGTCCCGAGCTGCGGTGACCGCCCTGCACCGCTGACGCCGCTCTTCGCATCGACGACGATGTCGGCCTCCACGAGACGCTGCTGCAGCGCCGGCGCGCAGGCGAGTAGCGTCGCGGTGGGATAGCAACCGGGAACCGCGATGAGGTTCGCGCCTCTCAGCGCCTCGCGATGCAGCTCGACGAGCGCATAGACGGACTCATCGAGCAGATCGGGCGCCGGATGCTCGAGCCTGTACCACTGCCGATACGCCGCTGCGTCGTGCAGACGGAAGTCGGCGCTCATGTCGATCACCGTCGCGCCGGCGGAGAGCCAGGAACGCGCATGCTGCGCCGCAACCGTGTGCGGCAGTGCCGCGAAAACAACGTCGGCCGAATCCGGTTGGAGCGTGTGCTCGATCGGGAGGTTCACCGCGCTCCCGGGCACGACATCGCCATGGCGCTTGCCCGCGTGACTGCGTCCCATGACGCGCGTCACCTCGACATCGGGATGCTGCGCGAGCAGCGCCGTGCACTGCATCCCGATGTAGCCGGTGGAACCCGCCACGGCGACGCGCAGCCTGGTCCGCGATGCCATCTGCAGGAGTATACGCGTCTATTGCATGTTTATGCAGACAGCTCAACCTCCCCTCCATGCCGCGCGAACAGAGTGGCAAGCGTCGAGATCGAAGCCCTAGCCAGATCAGCGACGCAGCCCGCGCACGCCAAGCTTCCGCGAACGCGCGCGCTCGATGTTCACGGCCGCCCCGACGAGCGACAGGTGGGTGAACGCCTGCGGATAGTTGCCAAGCAGGTTCCCTGATTCCATGTCGACCTCTTCGGAGAACAACCCGAGCGGCGACGCAAACGTCAGCAGCTGCTCGAACCGTCGCGACGCGTGCTCCACCTCGCCGAGGTGCGCCAGCGCATCGACGAGCCAGCACGACGTCATGAGGAAGGCGCCCTCGCGACCACCCAAGCCGTCGTCCGTCTCCTCAGGGCGATAGCGGCGGACGAGCACGCCCGACGCCAGCTGTTCGGTGATCGCCTGGACGGTATGCGCGAGTCGCGGGTCACGGTCGGGCAGAAAGCGCGCTTGACTCATGCGCAGTACGGCAGCGTCGAGTGAGTCGCCGCCCAGGTACTGCACGAACGCCTTGCGTCGCTCCGACCAGCCGTGGCGCGTGACCGCGCGGTGGATATGCCGCCGCGCGGCGCGCCAGCGTGCCGAGTCGTGCGGAAAGCGATAGCGCTCGGCGATGCGCAGGCCGCGATCGACCGCCACCCAGCACATCAGCTTGCTGTAGGTGTACTGGAGCCGCTGACCGCGCACCTCCCAGATGGACGAATCGGGGCGGTCCCACTGTTCGATTGCCAGCTCGACGATCGCACGCAGCTCACGCCACAACGCATGTGAGATGCGCCGGCCGAACCGAGCGTAAATGTACGCGCTGTCGAGCACCTCACCGTACACGTCGAGCTGGAGCTGGTCGGTCGCGGCGTTGCCGACTCGCACCGGGCGCGAGCCGCGATATCCATCGAGGTCGCTCAGCTCGTGTTCCTCCGTGTGCACATGACCGCTCAGATCGAACAGGTTGGGGACGCTTCGCCGGCCGGCAAGGTGGCGATGCGAGAGCCAGTGAAAGAACGCTTCGGCCTCCTCGACGAGGTCCAGCTGAAAGAACGCGTAGAGCGAGAAGGACGCGTCGCGCAACCACGTGAAGCGGTAATCCCAGTTGCGATTTGCGCCGATCCACTCGGGGAGACTCGTCGTCGGCGCGGCGACGATCGCACCCGAAGGTGCGTATGTCATCAGCTTCAGCGCCAGCGCTGATCGCGACACATGCTCGAAGTAGGGCCCGTCATAGCTGATGCGTCCCACCCACTGCCACCAGTACTCACGCGTGATCCGGAACAGACGGCGAGCCCGCTCGACCGTCCACGCATCGTCCGTGCAGCGACCGACGCGCGCAGCGCGCAGCGCGAAGCACGCCGTCTCGCCCATGCGCAACGTGAACGTGCTCCGCGTGCCTTCGAGATCGACGGTCGACGAGAGGCACAGATGCAAGCCGTGCGCGTCGGCGTGAATACGCCGCGGACCTTCGACGTCGAACGACGCCTTGGCGCGCCCGAAGCCGGGACGCGGTTCGAACACGTGACGCATGTCGACGTGGCCGGCCAAGCACTCGACCAACCGAATGACGCGCGGATGGTCGTGCAGACGGGCGTGACGGCGCACATCGCTCTCATCCGTCGGCATGAAGTCCGTGACCGTGGCCATGCCGGTCTCGGTGGTGTAGATGTTGTCGAGGAGGTTGGTGCGGTCGCGGTACCGCTGATGCACCGCGAAGGTGTCGTTCGGGCAGAGCAGCCAGTACCCGCCCTTGTCCGCATCGAGGATGCGCGAGAACACGGCGTCGCTATCGAAGCGCGGCAGACAAAGCCAGTCGATGCTGCCGTCGCCACCGACGAGCGCCGCGCTGCGACAGTCGCCGATGAGCCCATAGGACTCGATGGGCAGGTAGCCGTCGACCCGACGGGTTCGGTGCCTCAGTACTCGTCCTCGGGACGGGAATCGTCGTCGTCGGTGTCGGCGTCCGGCGCGGCCTCGCCCGTCTCTGCCTGGAACGTGCTCATGCCCATCTCGGCGAGGTCTTCGCCCGGCTCCTCCGGCGTGTCGTCGAAGCTCTCCTCGTCGTCGGCGACGGGCTCGGCGCCGATCTCACGCGCCGCGAGCCGCGACTCCTTCGCGTATGGCCGGAACTCCTCGCGACGTCCCGACTTCGACAGCGGGAACGACGTGACCTTCGCGTTCTCGGGAGCCTGGTACGTCTCGCGGATGATGATCTCGATCTCCGCGTCTTCCACGCGAGCGACAGCGGCGTTGTAGCGGTTGCCCTTCTCCATGAGTGGGATGAGCCGCCGCGCGATCTTGGGTTCGACCGCTCCGAGCGCGACACCTCGCGCGGTTTTGGCGCGGAGCTGTTCGCCGTCGCGCCCCAGCTCAACGGCGTCGCCCGGCGCGACGACGACCACAACGCGTTGCGATGGTGGTATGAGCACGGTGAGCGCGCTCTTGCCGGGCTCCTCGGTGAACGCCTCGACGTCGATCGGCTGCTCCGCCGCCGCGACTGTCTCCTTGCTCTCGAGCATGCTCGCGAGCTTGCGCACGTTTTTCTGCGCGATGAGGTTGAGCGGGTTGATCTGCAACGCGGACGAGTACGCCTCGAGCGCCTCCTTGAGTCGTCCGAGCTCCGTGAGCGCCTTGCCAATGCGGTTGTACGTGTCCTCGTCAGGACCGTGGCGCTCCGTAAGCGCCTGATTGGTCGCGAGCGCGTCGGACCAGCGGCTCTCCAGCGCCTGCTGCACCGCTTCTTCCACGTACATGCTGCGCGGCTTGACGCGTTCCTCTGCCACCGTGAAACCTCTCAATCCCAAGCCGGTCGGTCGCGCCGAGGACAGACCGATCTAACCCCGTCAAACGCTTTGGGGGACCAATGGGGTTCGCTATGATACCGGCTCAGTGCGGCGCGCTTGCTCGCTTCTCCGTCTCCCACAGGCGCCACCACGACAGTGACGCGGATCATCGCGATCGCCAACCAGAAGGGTGGCGTGGGAAAGACGACCACCGCGGTCAACCTTGCCGCTGCGTTGGTCGAAGCAGGTCAGCGTGTCCTCGCGGTCGATCTCGATCCGCAGGGACATCTGACGCTCAACATGGGATGCCGCCGCCCCGACGAGCTGGAGCAGACCGTGTACGACCTGCTCACCGTGGCGAGCGTCACCGCAGAGGACATCCGCCTGCACTCGGAGGGGATCGGCATCGACTTCCTGCCGGCGAACATCGAGCTGAGCGGCGCGGAGCTGCAGCTGGTGACGGAGTTCGGTCGTGAGTCGGTCCTCACCGAAAAGCTCGACCCCATCCGAGCGGAGTACGACTTCATCGTCATCGACTGTCCCCCTTCGCTGGGATTGCTGTGCATCAACGCGCTCGTCGCATCCACCGAGGTGATCATCCCGCTGCAGTGCGAGTACTTCGGCATGAAGGGGATGCAGCAGTTGCAACGCACCATCGACCGTGTGCGCGCCAAGCTCAACAGCCAGCTGCACATCGCCGGTATCCTCCCGACCATCTACAAGCCGCGCACGCTGCACAGCCAGGAGGTGCTGGAGCTGGTGAAGGGTGCGTTCGGTGAGATGGTGTTCGACATCACTGTGGACTCGTCGATCCGCTTCGCCGAGACGCCCCTCGCGGGTCAGTCGATCCTGCAGTACGCGCCAAGCTCGCCGGGCGCGAAGTCGTACCGGGCGCTGGCCAAGGCGGTGATGCGTCAGAACGGGACCGCGACGAAGCCGGCGCACGCATCGGCGTCGCGCGAACGGGTGCGCGCGGCGCGGTCGTGATGCGCGGATTCCGCCGCGCGCAGCTGCGCGGCTCGGACGAGCTGTTCCGTCCCACCGAGGAACAGGGTGAAGACGACGCGGTCAGCCCTTCGGATCCGGTTGATCACCCAGCGGTCACGGCAGTTCCCGCGGCGCCGGGGCACGACCTCCGCTCGGTTCGGCTCACGGAGGAGCAGCTGCGGACGCTCGCGGACGCTGTCCAACACATGAAGTTCCCGCAGAAGACCACTGCGCGACCGTCAATCAGCGACTACGAGAAGTTAGAGGAGCTCCGCCAGAGACTGCTGGACGCTATTTAGCGTAGAGACCTTCGATGTCGTCGGCGTACTTCTCCGCGACGACCTTGCGCTTCACCTTGAGCGTCGGTGTCAGCTCGTCGCCAATCTCGAAGTCGTGCGCGAGCAGCGTCCACTTCTTCACCTGCTCGACCTGACTCAATCGTTTGTTCACCGCATCGACCTGATGCGCGATCTCGTCCCGGACAGCATCGCTGGCGACGACGTCGTCGAGGTCGTCATCGACGTTGTGCGCGCGGGCGAACTCCTTCGCTTCATCGCGATCGAGCGTCAGCAGCGCGCTGACGAACGGGCGGCGGTCGCCGATGGCCACGGCGTGCGCCACCAGTGGGATCTGCTGCAGCTCACCTTCGATGTTGCTCGGTGAGATGTTCTTGCCGCCTGCCGTGATGATCAGGTCCTTCTTGCGATCGGTGATGCGCAGCACGCCGTCCCGCAGCTCGCCGACGTCGCCCGTGTGCAACCAGCCGTCGATCAGCGTCTCCTTGGTCGCCTCGTCGTCTTTGTAGTAGCCGGCGAACACCGTGCCGCCACGCACGAGGATTTCACCGTCCTCAGCGATGCGCACCTCATTCCCGCGCAGCACCTCACCGACAGTACCGATCCGCTGACGGCCGGGACGGTTCATCGACGTCAGCCCCGTGTCTTCCGTCTGCCCGTACACCTCGAGAATCTCGAGGCCGATGCTGAGAAAGAACTTGAGGATGTCTGCCGCGATCGGCGCTGCGCCGCTGGCAAGAATCGCTGCGCCGTCGAGTCCCAGCGTCTCACGCAGCTTGCGCAGCACCAACCGGTCCGCAAGACCGCTGCTGCGTCCGCGGCGACCCGACTCGACCGCCGCCTGTCCGCGGCCCAATGCCCAACGCGCCAGCGCTCGCCGTGGTTGCGGCAGCTCCGCGACGCCCTTCTGCACCTGCTGCGCCATCTTTTCCCAGACGCGCGGCACCGTGAAGAACATCCCGGGACGCACCTCGCGGAGCCGGGCGCCGAGGGCCCCAATGGATTCGACGAAGTACACGGGATGGCCGTACACGTACGAGCGGAACTCGGTCGAGAGTCGCTCCGCGATGTGCGCAAGAGGGAGGTGCGAGACGACGTGCATCTCGGGTGTCGCAGCCGCGAACTCGTCGAGTGACGCGACGGCAGCCGCGACATTGCCGTGCGTGAGCAACACCGCCTTGGGCGGCCCCGTCGTGCCGCTCGTGTAGATGAGCGTTGCGACATCCTCGAGCGTCACCGCGGCGGCACGGTCGTCCAGGTCGCTGCTGTGCGCAGATGCATGTTCGTCACCGCGCTCGAGCGCGTCCTGCCACGAGATCACGAAGCCGTCGCCGGATGCTGCGTGCTCCCCCTCCATGACGACGATGCGGCGAAGCGCGGGCAGCGATGCGCGCGCTTCGAGCACGCGATCGCACAACCCTCGATTTTCAACCACGACGACGCGCGCCTCGGCGTGACCGAGCACGTAAGCGGCCTGCTCAGCGCTCAGCGTCAGGTACACGGGCACAGGTCGCGCACGCAGCGACAGAATGGCCATGTCGGCGATGTGCCACTCGGGTCGGTTCGACGCCCAGATGGCGACGTGCTCGTGGGATTCGACGCCCTCGGAGCGCAGATACGCGGACAGGCGTCGTGCCGCTGCACCGAACTCCTCCCACGAGATGGAGGCGTAGCGATTGCCGGATCTGAAGTACAGCGCCGGTGCCTTGGCGCGCTCGCGGACCTGGCGGCGAAAGTGCTCCACAAGCGTCGCCGGTCGCGTGGCCGGCGACGAGCCATCCGCCGAGTCGCGAATGACCGGCGCGGTCGGCGTCTGCGTCGCCATGACGGCTGAGAATGCCACATCGGAGTCGTCGACTTCGCGAGTTGTCCACAGGCGCAGGCAACCTGTGGATAAACTGATAACGACGCTGTCAACCTCATCGACGCAGGGGGTTTCCCATGCCTGGCAAGAGCCACGGTCCGTCCGTGAAAAACCCCAAGCAGTACGAGGGCATGCGCAAGAAGGGCATGTCGAAGCGACGGGCCGCCGCCATCAGCAACGCCAACGCCAGTAGCGGCAACGCCGCGTCACGAAAGGGCGGCAAGAACAGTCATTAATAAGAGCGACGGGGCGGACGCCGTCTCCTCACACATCTGCGCAGTACCGGCGCCGGTTCACACCTCTGGTACGTTCCGGAGATGGTGGTCGGGACGCTGACGATCAGCCTCCTCGTGCCCGAAAGCGGTTCGCTGAAGGCGAAGCGGCAGGTGGTGCGATCGCTCACCGCGCGCCTGCGCCAGTCGTTCAACGCCGCGGTCGCCGAGGTGGGCGACCAGGACCTCTGGCAATCCGCGGTGATTGGCGTCGCGTGTGTGAGCGCTGACACTCGTCACGCAGACGAGATGTGTCAGAAGATCCTGCGGTTCGTCGACGGCAACGCCGACGCGCTGGTGACGGGCTCACGCTTCGAGCTCGTCCACATGTGAACAACGAGCCGGCCACTGCGTGATCAATGAGCTGATCGCCGCCTTCGAGGCGACGCTCCCGTTCACGCTCGACGACTTCCAGCGCGAGGCGATCAGCAAGCTGGAGCGGTCGCGGGGCGTGCTCGTGAGCGCCCCGACATCAAGCGGCAAGACGATGGTCGCCGAGTATGCAATCTGGCGACGGCTGCACGCTCCTGAGGCGCTGCGAACGGCGGCCGGCGCTGCGGCC
>JBHEMA010000171.1:0-5710 GCA_046262795.1 Candidatus Dormibacteria bacterium
GGCATCCTTTTCGCCGTGATCGTGCTGCTGGTGACGTACTTCTATCTCGTCGGGCAGATCACGATGCTCGGCGGGCTGCTCAACGTGGAAGCGGACAAGGCCACGCGAGTCAGTGCACGCGATGCCGCAAGCGTCGAACGCGGGGCAACAGGGTGAGACCGAGCACCATCGTCACCACGAACCCGCTCGCTGGCAGCGGACCTGCTTCGGGAAGAGCGGTACCAAGCGAGGAGCAGGCAGCGACGGTGTAGTCGCCGCCGTTGCCCCATCCAGTCGCGGCACCTTCCGGCGCGGTATCAACCAATTGCGTCGTCGCTGCGGTCACGAGCCACGACTGTGCCGCGGTGTCGCGCAGCAGCGCGCCGTCGCGGAAGTCGAACAGCGCGCGTGGGATTGCCACGCGGATGACTCCGTCCGCCCCGGGATGCACGTCGCCGGTCGCCGGGTGCAGCGTGCCGAGCGCGCCGCTCATCGCCGAGGTGTAGCCGAGGTCGAAGCTCCACACGCCGTTGCTGTCCAGCGTCGCGCGCCCGTAGTTGCCGGCGTGCTCGGCGCGCCAGCTCACCGACCATTGATACGACGTCTGCGGCGGCGCGGCTGTCGGCACGTTGTGCACCTGCAGCGTCGCGTACACGTTGGCCGCGTCGGCGCCGAACCACGCGCGCTCTATGTCGAGATCGGCGGGTGCGTCCGGAGCTGATGCGTTCGCGTCACTCTCGGTCATCTGCGGAGCGCCGCAGAGCTGACCGAGCGGCGGTGGCGACGGCGCCGGCGTTGGCGCGCCGAGCGCGATGTTCACGACGGAGAACGTCACGTTGTGCGCGGCGAGTCCCGACGGCGACGTGTAGTACATCGTGAATGGACCCGCACCAAGCGGGACCGACGAGTCCGCTGCGGGCGGCGTCGCAGCTATCGACGCACCGCCTGCCTTGACTGTCAGCTGACCGGAACCACCGCCGGTTGCAATGCTCGCGACGATGGTGTGCGCGCCGGCGCTCAAGATGGTGCCGTTTGCGGCGTCGAACGGCTCGGAGAACTCATTGCTGAACGACGTCGTGCCGTCGCTGAGCGGCGCTCCCTCTGGCACCGTCTCGTACTGCAGGTTAGACGACGTCACCGGAACCGAGTTCAACGACACGATCTCGGACTCGATCGTGATGGAGTCGTCGCTGAAGAAGGGCGGCGGCAGCGCTTGGAAGCTCACGAAGTCGTACACGGAAGCGCCGAGGTCGTAGACCGCCGTCACCGTTGCACCCGGCACGGCGACGACGCCATAGACGGAGAGCACGTCCGACGGTGTTGACGTTCCCGACAACCCCTTGAACCCCACGGAGAAACCGTCGGTGAGCGGCGACACGCGCAGGTCGGTGAGCCGGTCGCGCGTCAGCGGCACGGTCGCTCCGTTCACAAACGCGTATGGCGCACCCGCGGCGGTGAAGTACGACGCACCATCGGTCGTGCGTTGCAACGAACCTACCGCGAGCGTTCCGCTACGGGCGGCGTTGGGATCGAGCGTGACGTTGAATCGACGTTCGCCGAGTGACAGGTCCACCGGTACGGCGAGCGTGTGATTCACCGCATCCGCCGCACGCATCTCGCTGGTCAACGATTCCTGCCCCGCAGGCGCAGGGGCACTCGATGCTGAGCCCCGCGAAACATCGAGCAGCCGCGGTTGCATGCCGCGCGCTGCCATGACGCCGTCTGCGCCATCCAGCGACACAGAACGCGGCGAGCCGTCGGTGTTCACCAGCGCTGTTCCCCCGTGCGCGCCCCGCACCGACAGCACGGGCGCAGGTCCGGCGGTACTGGCGGGAATGACGATCACGCCGGTCAGCGACAGATGCCACTCCCGGATCACACCGCCAGAGGCCAGCGTCACCGCTGACGCCGCCGGAAGATAGCCGCGCAGCGAACCGGTGAGGGCGGCGGTTCCCACTTCGGGCGCCACGCGCATCGTCAGCTGCGACAGGTAATCGGTGGTGGGAAGAAACTCGGCTGCGATGTATGGCGCGCTCGTGACCGTGGGGTACTGCTGCGGCAGCGGAATTGTCAGAACGGGCGCCTGCATTGCGTTCGACCGTGCATCGACGTCACCGCCCGTCGCAAAGAGGTCGGCGCGGAACAGCACCGCGTCGGTGCTGCCGCTGACGCCGCTGTACGTCGCGTTCACGTGGCGGAAGTCCTCGGTCAGCTCCCACTTCAGCGAACCGCCCGCGGGGCCGCGAGCACGGTCCCATGGCAAGGGGTTGTCGTAGCGCACGCCTGCCGTGGCGAGCTGGGTGCTGTCACCGGCGTGCAGCGGCTGACCGGTCGTGGAGTCGATGTCGTCGAGGAAGTACCCGTTCTCGACCGTGCCGAGCGACGTGTCGAAGCCGAACGAACCACCCGGCGCCAGCCACGCGCCGAGCGCGCCGTCGCTGTCCCACGCGCCGGAGTCCGACGGATCCAACGACGAGCGGGGAATCACAGCGCCCGGCAGCAGCGTTCCAGGGCCACCGGTGGTTCCAGCTGCGTCGTGCTGCATCACCGCCGAGTACATCGCGGCGCCGCCTGACGGTGCAGTGAGCGAACGCACGTTGGAGGCGGTCGTCGTTACGGGCGGTGACGCGGCGGCGGCGTGCGACGGCTGCAGGAGCGCAGGTAAGGCGGCGCACAGGGGAGCGAGCGCGACGCCGGCCAGTCCCTTCCTGAAGCGGAACACGGTGCGATTCTACGGAGAACAGAGGGTTCGACCCGATGCAGAGCGCGTCGGATGGTTCGAAGGCTAGAGCAGTTCAGGCTTCACACGGCGAGGCGTTCACAATTGCGCCCCAGCCGCTAGAGGCCGCGGGACGCGAGGCCCGAAACGAACTCCAGAACGTGAACTGCCGGAGCTTGCAATATGGGCGCGCAGCGGCAACTTACGACCATGCTCCACGTCGGAGCGCTCTACGCCGCACAACTGCGCGGCTTTCCGACTATGAGCTCGGAAACTAGCGAGCCCCGTTCCTTCTCCCGTTTTTGCTGAGTTTTGCCTGGTCCTCGACGCAGTAGCGCGCCGCCGGCATAGCCTCGAGGCGACCCTCGCTGATTGGCTCGCCGCAGCCCTCGCAGAGCCCGTACGTCCCTGCGTCCAGTCGCTGCAGCGCGGCGTTGATCTCTTCAAGCTCCACCTCGACGTGCTGCAGCACCGAGTGGTCGAGCTCGCGCTCGATGGTCTCGGTGGCCAGCTCGGCGGGATGCTGGTCGGCTGAGGACAGCTCGCGCTCCTGGGCCTCCTGCGCGCCGGCCCGAAGCCGGTCGGCGGCATCGTGCAGGCCGTGCAGCCGCTCTTGCTCTTTAAGAAGGTGTGCGCGTGCGGCGTCTCTGTCCACGGTGTGTGTTCTCTCCTGGTATCTCTAATCGAGGGGATCGGCTGGGGATCTGGCGCGCTGAGGGGCGCCATGGCCGATCACTCCCCTGAAGCGTCGCCCCGCATTGTCCCGGTTTCGGACTCCTTAAGCAACGGAGCGAGCCAGAGCACGCCCAGCGGCGGCAGGGTCACCTCGGCCGAATCGCCGCTCGTGTGCCAGGCGACCGGCTCCGTTTTGAGCGCTCCCATGTTCCCCACATCGCTGCCGCCATAGGCGTGGGCGTCGGTGTTGATCACCTCCTGCCACCGGCCCGCCACCGGCAGCCCCAGCCGAAAGCCGTACCGCACGACGGGCGCCAGGTTGGCGACACAGACAAGCCCGGGACGGCGGTTGGCGTCGAACCGCACGAACGAGATGACGTTCTGCTCGGCGTTGCCGGCATCGATCCAGCTGAACCCCTCGGGACGGTCGTCCAGCTCGAAGAGCGCCGGCGTCTTCGCGTACGCGGCGCAGAGGTCGCGGAGCAGCAGCCGGATGCCCTCGTGCTCCCGATCGTTGAGCAGGTCCCAGCGCAGCTCGCGCTCGTGCGACCACTCCTCCGGCTGCGCCACCTCGCTGCCCATGAAGAGCAGCTTCTTGCCGGGATGCGCCCACATCCATGCGTACAGCGCGCGCAGGTTGGCGAGCTGCTGCCAGGGATCGCCCGCCATCTTGCCGAGCAGCGATCCCTTGAGATGCACCACCTCGTCGTGGGACAGCGGCAGGACGAAGTTTTCGGACCACGCGTACCACAGCCCGAACGTCAGCTTGTTGTGGTGATAACGGCGGTACACGGGGTTCTGCGCGAAGTAATCGAGCGTGTCGTGCATCCAGCCCATGTTCCACTTGAAGCTGAAGCCGAGCCCGCCGCCCGCGGTCGGACGTGACACGCCGGGCCACGACGTCGACTCCTCCGCAACCGTGATGACACCGGGATAGTCGGCGCGCAGCGTCTCGTTCACCTCACGCAGCAGCGTGATGGCGTCGAGGTTCTCGCGACCGCCGAACTTGTTCGGCAGCCACTGTCCGGGATTGCGTGAGTAGTCCAGATACAGCATCGAAGCGACGGCATCGACGCGCAGCCCATCGGCGTGGAACTCCTCCGCCCAATAGCGCGCGTTGGCGACGAGAAAGTTGCGCACCTCGTTGCGGCCGTAGTTGAAGACGTACGTGCCCCAGTCGGGATGCTCGCCGCGCTTGGGATCGGCGTGCTCGTACAGCGCGGTGCCGTCGAAGCGCGCCAGCGCCCAGTCGTCGGGCGGGAAGTGCGCGGGGACCCAGTCGAGGATCACACCGATTCCGTGTTGGTGCAGGTGATCGACGAAGGCGCGGAAGTCGTCGGGCGTGCCGAAGCGCGACGTGGGCGAGTAGTACCCTGTCACCTGGTAGCCCCACGAGCCGCCGAAGGGATGCTCCATCACCGGCATCAGCTCGACGTGGGTGAAGCCCATCGCGGTGCAGTGCTCGGCCAGCTGCTGCGCCATCTCGCGATAGCCGAGCAGCGATCCGGTGGGGCTCCGTCGCCACGAGCCCAGGTGCACCTCGTAGATGCTCATCGGTGACGTGACCGGATTCCACGCAGCGCGCTGCTGCATCCATTTCGCGTCACTCCAGGCGTACTGCGAGTCCGTGACCACGCTCGCTGTCTTCGGTGGCCGCTCGGACTCGCGCGCGAGGGGGTCGGCCTTGAGCACGACATGGCCGGTGGCGCGCGTCACGCGGTACTTGTAGTGTGTGCCCGCGGCGCCGTATGGCAGGAAGATCTCCCACACGCCGGAGAGACCGAGTGTGCGCATCGGCAGGGTGCGCTCGTCCCAGTAGTTGGCATCGCTGACCAGATGCACGCCGCGTGCGTTCGGCGCCCACACAGCGAACGCGGTGCCGCTGACGCCCTGGTGCTCGATGACGCGCGCGCCGAGCCGGCGCCACAGCTCGCGATGCGTGCCCTCGCCGATGAGGTGCAGATCCAGCTCGCCGAGCGTGGGCGAAAAGCGATACGGATCCTCCGCCTCCCACTCGGCGTTCGCGGTGCGGATGCGCAGGCGATACGCGCGCACTTCCGCGGTTGCCAGGTGCGCTGCGAACAGACCCGCCGGATCGACGCGCTCCATGGCGACGACGCCGCCCGGATGCGCGACGGAGATCGCGGTCGCGTCGGGATGGAACGCTCGGATCACCGTGCCATCGCCGTCCGGATGCGGGCCGAGCACGTCGTGGGGTGCGTCGTGCTGTCCATTCACGATACGGCGCACGTCGACGGTGATGTCGCGCGCGGCCGGTGTGCTCGTCATGCGGTGCCGCGCAGGAGAAAGCGCAGCGGAATCGCCGTCCACGTGGGA
>JBHEMA010000172.1:0-5071 GCA_046262795.1 Candidatus Dormibacteria bacterium
CCATATGGCTGAATATCGCCGGCTTCGGGCTCGGTGGTGTCGGTCCATTCCTGGATTACTCGACGAACCACCCGCACACATTCGATCCGTCGTCACACGCACTCGCAGACGCACCGTCATGCGTCTTCTCCGACGCCGCCGCGATTCTGCCGTCAGATGTGCGCGCCTGCGCCGACCACTTCAATCCAGGCTCGGCGCAGAACGGGCCAACGACGATCAGCGTGTACTCCAGCACGGGATCGAGGTCGACGGTGGACACGTCGTCGATCGACGGCGATCTCGGAGCCTTCCGTCCCTCTCTGGATGCGACTAAACTCGCGTTCGGAGTGTGGAGCGGCGGTGACTTCAGCACCGGCGCCGGCAGCTACGGCACTCGCATCGTCGATGTGCAGAGCGGGCGCCGCGTGAGCGTCGACGGTGTTGTCCCTGCGGCGTGGCTTCCGGATGGACGGCTCGTGGTGACGGATAAGTACAGGGACGGTGCGTCGAGCATCCTTTCCGCGTCAGGCGGCGGCGCACCGGCACGCATCACGTCCGACACCGTCGTCGGTGTCCTCGCAGGCTGAGCGACCCCGTGGGTTACGCGAAGGCGT
This sequence comes from Candidatus Dormibacteria bacterium, assembly GCA_046262795.1. Taxonomy (GTDB): domain Bacteria; phylum Chloroflexota; class Dormibacteria; order Aeolococcales; family Aeolococcaceae; genus JAFALX01. Next base: position 594 of record JBHEMA010000172.1, read on the forward strand.
CGGTGGCTGATCCAGCGATCGCCGGCGGCGTTGCGACACTTTCTGCGCCGGTGGAGTCAGTCAGAACGTCGAGATGGCACCGCAGCGCAGCGGGAGAGAACGGCTTGAACAGGATGTGGAGCCGATCGAAGCGCCGGCGCGCCTTGATCCGCGCATCGTCCGGCGGCAGCCCTGTGGTGACGACGACCGGTAGATCCATCATGCGATGCAGTTGTCGGATACCGGTGACGAGCTGAAGGCCATTCATCCGAGGCATCACGACATCGGTCACCAGTGCGGCGGCGCTCAGCCGCCGCAGCGCGCTCAGCGCCTGGAAGCCGTCCTCCGCTTCGAACACATCGAAGCCATCGGCCTGAAGAGTGTGCGCCAGCATGAGGCGCATCGCCGGGTCATCGTCGGCGATGACAACGGGGCCGAATCCATCGGACGATGTAATGCGCTCCTCGAACGTCGCCGCCATGACGTCAAATCATTTTGGACCGCGCACTTGATGGATAGGTGGATGCTGAACAGGTTGTAAGGATCACCTGCACACGCGCCACACGACCTTTGAGACATCACAATGGCGCCCCCAGAAGGAATCGAACCCTCGACCAACCGCTTAGAAGGCGGCCGCTCTATCCGCTGAGCTACGGGGGCTTCCCACATATAATCGCGGAGCCGGCGCAAACCGGCTCGCGGTGGCCATAGCTCAGCTGGTTAGAGTGCCAGGTTGTGGCCCTGGAGGTCGAGGGTTCGAATCCCTCTGGCCACCCCACAGCGCACGAGTCACATCTGCGGCGCGCTGCGCGTTACGCGTCGACGGTGTTGTAGCCGTGGATGCGCTGCACGAGCGTCGGCCACCACTCCGGCGTGCGTCCGGAGTCGATGAGCGCACAGAGCTCGTCGCCCATCGCTGACGCGCAGCGACGGATCTGCGCGATCAACTTTTGCTCGGTGAGAGCGAACGCGGCAGGCGCATGATGCGGATCGGGCTCCGCATCACGCAACCCGCCGGGGGAGAGACCGTCGATCTGGGGAGCTTGATCGACCTTCTCGGGAACGCGCGAAGGAAGGAAAGGGCCGAGGCCGTCAGCGGGGAGCTCGGCAATTGACATGTCTCAGTGATGTGCGCTCGGCGCCTCGGGCGCCGGATGATTGCTCGAGCCATGAGTGGGGTTGCCGCCAGCGTTGCTGTTGCCCTGGCCTGCCGGTTGCGGCGGGTGGCTCGGGTGAGCGTCGCTGCCGCCCGGGTGCCCAGACCCGTTATGAAGACCGTTGCCGGGGAACGGGCTTGGCGGTCCGGGTGGCACGCTCCCGCTGACCTGTGAGCCGTGCTGGTTGGCCGTCGAGCTGACGCACTGCCCGATGCCGTGCTGGTCCGCCGCGACGTTGTCCTTGCACATCTGCACCTGTTGCGTGACCGTGCTGCCCCAGTTCAACGGATTGGGGTCGCCGGTTGTGAGCGCCTTCGCCGCCACGCCACTGGCGGCGAGCCCCATCGCCACGCCCGCCGCCAGTGCGATCTTCGATTTCGTCACCTTCAAGAGCGCGCGAACCGCGCGATTGCCCGAGCCTTCAGCGTCCAGCGAGGCGTAGCGCGGCGTCGGCACCGTTCCGGTGTCGAAGCGGGCGCCGGCCCGGTGGAGCTCGGTCTCGAGCCACTCGTCGAAGCGATCCATATCCAAGAAACGCACGGCGGGCGTCGATTAACGAACCGCTAGCGAACTTCGCCCTCCAGCCGCACTGCCACGCGCTCTCCGGGCAGAGCGGCGAGCTCACGCTTGGCCGCGCCGAGCTGCGATGAGACCGTGCTCTCGGGGATGCCCAGGGCGACGGCGATCTCCCGGTTGGAGTAGCCGTGATGGTGCCGAAGCACGACCAGCGCGGCCTGCCGCGGCCGCAGGCGCCGCAGCGCATGGAGCAGGTCGAGCCGTCCGGCGTCGTCCGGCTCATCGCCGTCGGACCTGCGAAATACCTCGACGACGTTGCGTACGCGCTCGCGGCGACGGTGCGAGATGGCGACGTTGATGGCGATGCGGTGGACCCACGCCTCCGCGGGCGCCTCGGGCTTCCATGTCGGCCATGCGCGGAATGCGCGCACGAACGCGTCCTGTGCGCAGTCCTCGGCCGCGGCCTCGTCGCGGAGCATGCCGCGAAGCGTCAGCTTGATCCGCGCATACGCCGTGCGGTAGAGGCGGTCGAAGTCTTGTCGATCGCCGGGCCGATACTCGCCAGCCGCCATCGCAGGCGCTCCTTTGCTCAGGCGGGAGACGCGACGAGCAACTGCGAGGCCACGGCATCGGCCGCGTGGCGCGCCATGTCGACGGGCACGACGCCGCCGTGCAGAACCGCGTCGGCGTGCGGCAGCCATGACGCGTCGTCCGCGATATGTCGCTGCGCCGGTTCGCCGCCGAGACGCGCGAGATACCGCGCGGCGAGCCACGCAAGGCGGCCGCTCCCGGCGTCGGCAGCGAACGCGTTGCCCTGCTCCGCGAGCCGTGCACCGATGGCGAGTATTGCCATGCGCCGCGCCAGGCGGCGTACCGGAAGTTGCCGTGCGGCTATGTCGTCGGGCAGCGCAGCGACGGTGGCTTCCACGTCGCGCAGACCGTGCAGCACGACGCGTGCGAGCGGCGCCGCGGGTCCGCTGCTCGACGCAGTCTCCGCGCGCTGCTCCGTGTCCGCAAGGTAGCCCGGCAGCGCGCCGTGCTCGATGGCGCGCAGCGTGTCCAGCGCGATCACGTTGCCCGATCCCTCCCAGATCGCGTGTACGTAGACGTCACGAAGGATGCGCGGCTCCGGCCAGTCCTCGATGAACCCGTTACCGCCGCGCACCTCCATCGCCTCCGTCGCCGCAACGCGCGCGCGCTCGGTTCCGTGCAGCTTGAACAGCGGCGTCAACAGTCGCAGCGCGTCCTCCGCCGGGCGATCGCCGTTGTCGGCGCGCTCCAGTGTCTCTGCAACACCCATGGCCGCGGTCAGCGCCGCGACGGAATCGACAACCAGCTCGACCAGCTGGTCACGCATCAATGGATGCAAGTCGAGCCGCACACCGAACGTCGTCCGCCCGCGTGCGTGTGACAGTGCCTCGAATGCGTTGCGTCGCATCGCCCCCGCGGTCGCCGTCGCGATGCCGACCCGCGTCAGGTTGACCATGTCCATCATCTGCGGCAGCCCGCGGTCGAGCCTGCCGACCTGCCACGCGAACGCGTCGCGCAGCCCCACCTCGGCCGATGGCATCGCGCGTGTGCCGAACTTGTCCTTCAGGCGATGGACGACGAAGGTGTTCCGCCTGCCGTCCTCGAGCACTCGCGGCATGAGGAACAACCCAAGCCCGCGCGAACCGGAGGGCGCACCGTCGGGACGCGCCATGACGAGGATGAGATCCGCGTGCGCGCAGCTGCAGAACCACTTCTCACCGTTGAGGCGCCAGGTGCCGTCGTCGGCGCGCACGGCGACGGTTTCGTTTGCACCGACATCGGAGCCGCCGGCCTTCTCCGTGAGAAACATCGCGCCCGTCATGTGGTTGCCGCTGTCGTCTGCGATGCGCGGCACGAAGCGCGCGGCGAGCTCGGGATCGTTCCGCTCGAGACAGCGCGCCATCGCGTCCATCATTCCGATCGGACATCCGGTGATCGCCTGATCCGACTGCAGGAACATGTACAGCATGGCGGTGACCGCGGCACGTGGAGTGCGTCCGCCGATTCCACGCCATCCGGCGCTGTAGGGCGCCCGCACGGCGCCGAATCGGAGCACCGTCCGCTCGATCTCCTTGTATGCGGGATGAAAATCGATCTCGTCGATGCGCGCACCGCGCTCGTCGTACTGGCGCAGCTGCGGAGGGTTGCGGTCCGCGGTGCGCACCAGCGGCTCGATGTGTTGTGGCACGAGCGTTCCCAGTTCGACAAGTGCGCTCTCGATCACCGGCCACATCGCCTCGCCTACGGTGTGGCGCGTCAGCCAGCGCAGGTGCTCGTCGGGCGTATACCAGTCGCGGCGGTCGAGCGGCGGGATGTGCGCCGTGCCCGGATCCGACGCAAGCGTGTCGTTCACCGGCCGTCCCCGAGCCGTGGGTTCATTACCCTGCATTCTCCCACCGGCCTCGCGACGTCAGCACCGTCTTGAGGAGCTGCAACCGGTCCGACATGATTCCGTCGACACCGAGATCGACGGCGTGGTGCATGTCCCCGTCCGTGTTCACGGTCCACACGTCGACTGCGACGCCTGCCCGGTGCGCCGCGTCCACGAAGCGCCGGTCGACGACTGTGAGAGGGCCGGCCCGCAGCGGCACCTGCGCCCGGCCGGCATTCAGCCCCGGCATACGGCCGCTGCGCGAGCACGCGTAGGCAAGCGTCACCGCCCATCGACCCATCGATGTGCGCACGCCGCCGCTCGCAATCTGGCGCATGCGACGCACGCGGCGGTCTGAAAACGAGGCCAGACATACGCGGCGCACCGCACGCAGTCGCTGCAGCAGCTGCATCAGCGGCTCGACG
>JBHEMA010000173.1:0-3360 GCA_046262795.1 Candidatus Dormibacteria bacterium
GTGCTGTATACTACATGATGTATATGTCAGTTCGGACGCAAGTTTACCTCACTGAGGAACAGCGCGCGCGGTTGGACGAGCGAGCCCGGCGCGACCGCGTGCCGTTTGCCGAGTTGATACGCGAGGCCGTCGACCGGTTCCTCGAGCTCGAGGACGACCTCGACGCCACCTTCGGCGTAGCTCCTCCCGACTTTGAGAAGTCAATCCCGTCGCGTGACGAATGGGACCACCGTGGCTGAGCTGCTCGTCGACACGAACCGGTGCGTCGCCCACATCACGGGGAAGCGACGCCTACCGGAGCGACGGGGGCGCCTTGCGTATTCGGTCATCACGCGGACAGAGTTGCTGGCAGGCGACGCGGCCCAGGAGCCGAACGTCCGCAGGCTTCTCGCCGGCATGGACGAGATTGGCGTCGACCGCCGCATCGCCGATCAAGCCGGTTTGTTACGACGCGAGCTGCGCATTCGCACACCGGATGCACTCATCGCATCGACCGCTCTTGTGCGGGGCATCGCCTTGTCCACGGACAACCGCGACGACTTCAAGCGCATTCCCGGACTGCGCATCAGCGCCGACTGAGCGCGCTCGCGACTACAGGATCTTGGAGAGGAACTGTTGCGTCCGCTGGTGCTGCGGATGCGCAAAGAGCTCGCGCGGCTCGTTCTGCTCCACCACCACACCGCCGTCGATGAAGACGGCGCGATGCGCGACCTCGCGCGCAAACCCCATCTCGTGTGTGACCACGATCATCGTCATGCCGCCCTCGGCGAGCTTGCGCATGACGTCGAGGACCTCGCCGACCAGCTCGGGGTCGAGGGCTGACGTCGGTTCGTCGAACCGCATCAGCTTCGGGCGCATGGCGAGCGCGCGCGCGATCGCGACTCGCTGCTGCTGACCGCCTGACAGCTGTCGCGGATAGGCGTTGATCTTGCTCTCGAGGCCGACCTGTCGCAGCAAATCGGATCCGCGCTCCAGCGCCTCGTGTTTGGGCTCCCGCTTCACGCGCAGCGGCGCCTCGACCACGTTCTCGACGGCCGTCATGTGGGGGAAGAGGTTGAAGTGCTGGAAGACCATGCCGATCTCGGCTCGCTTCTTGCACACCTCGTTGTCGCGCAGCTCGTACAGCTTGCCGGCGCTGTGCTTGTATCCCACGAGCTCACCGTCGACCGACAGTCGCCCTGCATCGATCTTCTCGAGGTGGTTGATGCAGCGAAGGAACGTGCTCTTGCCGCCACCCGAGGGGCCGATGACGCAGACGACCTCCTTGCGATCCACCGCCAGGTCGATGCCGTTCAGAACCTGCAGCCGCCCGAAGTTCTTGCAGACGCGCTCGGCAAGGACCATTGGGCCGTCGGTCTGCTGTGCGCTCATCGGAGTCCCCCAAGCGTCCCCGGGGGATTGATCGGAGCTGCCGGCGGCGGTGCGTGGAACGTGAGGAGCATCCGCTTGAATCGTTGCAACGGCGTCGGCGGAAGCTCGCGCGCAGCGCCCCGCGCGAATCGACGCTCGATGTAGTACTGGATCACGGTCAACAACGACGTGCAGATGAGGTACCAGATGCTCGCCGTGATCAGCAGCGGGATGACGAGGAAGTTCACCGCGTAGATCAGCTGCGACGAGTAGAGCAGCTCGGCGAACGCCGCCACCGACACCAGTGACGTCGTCTTCAGCATGGAGATCGTCTCGTTGCCCGTCGGCGGGATGATCACGCGCATCGCCTGCGGCAGCACGATGCGTCGCATCAGCTTCAAACGTGTCATGCCGAGTGCCTGCGCAGCCTCAGCCTGCCCCGGATCGACCGAGATGATGCCGGCCCGAACGATCTCCGCCATGTACGCAGCCTCGTTGAGCCCGAGCCCGAGGATCGCGGCAACAAGCGGTGTGATGAACGTGTTGGCGGAGCCGTGGAACAGTGCCGGCCCAAACGGGACGCCGATGTTGATCTCCGGATAGAGCGCCGCGATGTTCGTCCAGAAGAGGATCTGTACCAACACCGGCGTGCCGCGGAAGAACCAGATGTACACCCAGCTGATCGACGACACGACCGGGTTCGGCGACAGCCGCATCACCGCGAGAATGATCCCGAGAACGACGCCGACCAGCATCGCGATGGCGGTGAGGTAGAGCGTTGCAATCAGCCCGTTGAGGATCCGCGGGCTGAAGAAGTAGTCGGAGACGACGTCCCAGCGGTAGCCCGGCGTGGTGACCAGCGAGTAGCAGATCAGCGCGAGGATTCCAAGCACGATGACCGTCGCCACCCAACGTCCCGGGTGGCGCACCGGGATGGCCTTCACCGGCACCGGGCTTGCAGCAGGCGGCGGCGGCGCCACAGGCGCCGTGCCCGTATCCACTGCTCCGGGTATTGCGGTGCCCACGGCGGGAGACTACAGCGTCAGAAGCTGGGACTCTCCGCTCTTGTCGTCAGCTTGTCGCCCCGTTGACCGCCGGGTTGCTGACCGCGCCCAACTGCACGCCCCACTTGGAGAGGATCTGCTTGTAGACGCCGCTCGTCATCAGGTCCTTGAGGGCCGCGAGGACCACGGGCGCCATCCCGTTGTTCTTCGGAATGGCAATCCCGTAGGGCGCGGTGTTGAACGCAGGGCCGGTGACCTTGAACTGCCCGTTGGAGATCGACGCCTGGTAGGCCGCGATCTGCGAATCGAGGAAGTTCAGCTCGACGCGGCCGCTGCTGAGCGCGAGGTTCACCGCGTTCTGGTCGGGATAGGTGCTGACGGTGACGCCCTGCTTGCCCGCGCTCTTGCACGTCATGTCCTGCGTCTGCGCGTCCATCTGCTCGGTCGTTCCGGATTCAACGCCGACCGTATGACCGCAGATGTCATCGAGCGTCTTGACGTTCAGGCTGCTGCTCGCCTTCACCACGAACGCCTCACCCGATGAGAAGTACGTGACGAAGTCGACCTGCTGCTCGCGCGCCTTGGTGTCGGTGAATGAGGAGACACCGAGGTCGTACTTGCCCGAGGTGAGGCCCGGGATGATCGTGTCGAACGTCGCGCTGACGACATTGATCTGCAGACCCATGACCTGACCAAGCGCCTTGGTGAGATCGACGTCGAAGCCCATGACCGTGCTGCCATCCGGGCCGATGAACTCGTCTGGGGAGTACGTCGCGTCCGCAGCGGCGGTGAGCGTTCCCTTGGCCTTGATGGCCGCGGGCACCTGATTCGCGACCGCTGGGTCCTGCGTCGCGGTGGCCACCGTCGGCGAGGGCGAGCCGCTACCGGAACCGCCCGACGAGCTGCCGCCGCCGCACGCGACGAGAGCGAGCGCGGGGAGCGCCAGCGCCATGAGCAACCGCTTGCGGTGACCGAACACGTCCATTGAACAAACCTCCCAGGGCCG
>JBHEMA010000174.1:0-11126 GCA_046262795.1 Candidatus Dormibacteria bacterium
GCTACACCGACGAGGAGATGTATGCGCTCTCCTACAACGGACTCGAAAACGCCTATGCGGGGCTGCCGACATGCTGCGCGCCCTCCCCGGAGGCGCTGACGTACTGGCAGGGCGCGAATCCGTCATACCAAGCGTTCGCGAACGGCGGCAAAGGCGCGTCGGTCGACAGCAACGTCGGCACCACAGACGACCCTGGCGACCTCTACAACTTCATCAAGGCGGTGCAGGCGTACACCGGGTCGTCGAAGGTCGACATCGTGGCGCACTCACTCGGCGGTCCCATCGTGCGCAAGACGCTGTCCGCCTTTCCCGATTTGCGCAACGACGTCCTGGCCGCCGTGATCATCGCCGGTGCCACGCACGGCACCAGCGTCTGCCGCGACATCGAGGTGACGTACTACGGCTGCGAGGAGATCAGTCCGCTCGAGGATCTGCCGAACGCTCAGACGCTGACGACACAGGGCGATCCCAACCAGTCGAACGGACGGCTGTACAACCTCAATCACGGCTGCGCGTGGTCGCAGACCGACACGATTGCATGCGCGGGTACTGAGGCGGAGGCACCAGGACCGACGAAGTGGGAGGCCGTCTACAACGGCACCGACAATGCGGACCCCTTCTTCGTCCAGGTGCCAGGGGTTTTCGATGACCGGCAATCGCCGCGACTGGACACGGCGATCAACGTCACCTGCCCCGGTACGTATCACAACGACCTTCGTGTCCGCCCGGACATCGTCGACACGTATCTGCAATTTCTGCTGTCGTATGGCGAGGCGCCGGGCATGCGCACCGACAAGCGCCCATACGCCGGCCCCGCGGCAACCGTCGCGTGCGGTGTCGATACGAGCGGCTTCCTGCCGGCCGACGTTCCTGAAGTGACGGCGGCGGCACTGCTGCCGCTCGGCGGGACGCTCGCCGGCGGTGTCGTGCTGTGGACGCGGCGGCGGCGCACCCGGGCGAAGCGTCCAAGGAACGAGGGAACACTGGATTGATGCGCGCCATGGCACGGAGTGTCCTTACCAGCGCCGTAGGAGTCCTCGCGTTGTTGCTGGCAGCGGTGACAACGTGGCACGCGGATGCGTCGGCGGCCCGCGCCACGGCGTCGATCCGGCTGCCACAGGCAAACTGCAAGCAATACGCAACGTTGACGGCGGCTGAGGCGGCGACGCCGGCATGGACGGCGACGGACGACCCGGGTGGCGGGAGTTATGTCTACTGTCCCAGCTACTCGCTCAACAGCCCGAGCCTCGGGGCCACGGTCTCGCGCTCGTACTGGGTCTACGTGCCGTCTGCCTACGACCCGACGCAGCAGTGGCCGCTTGTGGTCGCGCTGCATGGTTGCAGCCAGCAGGGGCCCGACCTCGCGTACATCAGCGATTTCGACAAGGAGGCCGACTCACAGCATTTCCTGGTGCTGTATCCCAACCAATCGACGTACGCGCAGGACACACCGACGACCTTCGACGGCAACGGCAGCTTCTGCTGGAACTGGTTCCTGCCGCAGGGACAGGCGCGCGGCGACGACGAACCGGCACTCATCGCCGGCATCACGACCACCGTGCGCGACGGCATGGACGTCGATCCGAACCGCGTGTACATGCTCGTCGTCTCCGCCGGCGCCGCGACCGCCGATATCATAGCCGCCACGTATCCGGAGCTCTACGCGTCGGTCGCCGTCGTCGCCGGGTGCGAGTACAAAGGGCTTCCGTGCTTCGGCTCCGCCACGACGGTTCCACCGCAGGTCTCAGCGCAAGAGGCGTACGCCGCGGCGCCGACGCATCACGTCATGCCGTTCCTCGTCGAGAACGGTGACGCCGACACCGTGGTGCCGGTGCAGAACGCGTTCTTCGTCGCGCAGCAGCTGCAACTCACCAACGACTCCGTGGAACACAACGGCACGCCGGTCAACATGGTGCCGAGCTCGTACTGCAGCGACCAACGGGTGGTGCCGAACCCGGCGGTCGACGACAGCGTGACCCCACCCATCGTCTACAACCCGTACGACATCTATTCGTACACGGTCGACGGCGGCGCGTGCCCTGGCGCCAGCGCTTTCGATGCGGATACCAGCTGTGCGCAGCTCTATGTCGTGCACGGCGAATTCCACGCGTGGCCGGGTGGACCCAACCTCAACACGACCCAGAGCGACGCGCAGATCTACACGAACCCGGGTGGTCCCGACATGACCGACATCGCGTACCGCTTCTTCACGGCGCATCCGATGCACGCGGACCTCAGCGCGTGCGGAGCGGCACCGGCGACGGACGTCCCCGACGTCCGCGCGGCAGCGGCGCTGCCGATCGCCGGCATTGCCGTGCTGCTGACGCTCGCCATACGTCGCAGCCGCCGGTCACCCTGACGCCGGGCGCAATAGCGCCGCGCTGCCACGAGACGTGACAACGACCTTTGGTCGCGCAGCCAGCCACGTACACTCAGTGAGGCGATGCCGCTTTCCGAGCTTTTGGTGAAGACGCAATATCTCCGGGAGGCCGACCGGGAGACGCTGGTGCGCGCCCACGAGGTGGCCGAGGAGGCGCACGAGGGCCAGTTCCGGCTGACGGGCGAGCCCTATGTCGAGCATCCGCTTGCGGTCGCGGGCATCCTTGCGGACCTTCACCTCGACACGGACACGCTCAGCGCCGCGCTGCTCCATGACACGGTGGAAGACACGCACGTCACACGCGACGACATCCGCGATGGATTCGGCGAGCAGGTCGCCAAGCTGGTCGACGGGGTGACCAAGCTCGGCAAGATCCATGTGACCACGGCGGAGCAGCACCAGGCGGAAAACATCCGCAAGATGCTGGTGGCGATGGCAGAGGATGTGCGCGTCGTCCTCATCAAGCTCGGCGACCGCATGCACAACATGCGCACTATCTCGGCGCATACGGCTGAACGCCGTGTCCGGATCAGCCGCGAGACACTCGACATCTACGCGCCGCTGGCCCACCGGCTCGGCATCTGGCAGCTCAAGGGAGAGCTCGAAGACCTCGCCTTCGCACAGCTCGATCCCGACAACTACCAGCTCATCGAGGCCAAGCTCGCAAGCGCGCGGGAACAGCGCGAAGCATTCGTGCGTGACGTCACCGAGATCATCGAGCGGGAGTTCGAACCGCTCGGCATGAGCGCCGCGATCAGCGGACGAACCAAGCACGTCTACAGCATTCACGAGAAGATGTTGCGCGGACAGAAGAGCTTCGACGAAATCTACGATCTCATCGCCATCCGCGTCCTCGTCGACTCCATCAAGGACTGCTACGGCGCGCTCGGCGTCGTGCACTCACTGTGGAAACCAATCCCCGGGCGCTTCAAGGACTACATCGCGATGCCGAAGGGCAACGGCTACCAGTCGCTGCACACGACGGTGGTCTCACACACCGGCGAGCCGATGGAGATCCAGATCCGGACGCACGAGATGCACCAGATGTCGGAGTACGGCGTTGCGGCGCATTGGCGGTACAAGGGCGGTGGCGACACCACGCGAGTTGACGAGCGCTTCACATGGCTACGTCTGCTCATGGACTGGCAGAAGGAGGTGCTCGACGCCGAGGCGTTCGTCGACACGGTCAAGCTCGACATCTTCCAGGACGAGGTCTTCGTGTTCACACCGCGAGGCGATGTGCGGTCGCTGCCGTCGGGTTCGACGACCGTGGACTTCGCGTACCGCATTCACACCGATGTCGGCCACCGCTGCATCGGAGCAAAGGTCAACGGGCGCATGGTCCCGCTCGACCACCGGCTGGAGAACGGCGACATCGTCGAGATCCTGACGTCGAAAGGGGCGCACGGTCCTTCACGCGACTGGCTCGGATTCGTCAAGACGTCGAGTGCTCGGGAAAAGATCCGCTCGTGGTTCAAGAAGGAGCGGCGCGAGGAGAACATCCAGAAGGGACGCGAGGCGCTCGACAAGGAGTTCCGCCGCCTGCGTCAGATGGCCCTCAGCTCGCTCAAGGACGACCAGCTGTCACAGCTGGCCACACAGCACAAGTTCAACGCCGTCGACGACTTTCTCGCCGCGGTTGGTTACGGCGACATCAGCGCGCGCAGCGCGGTGCTGCGCTTCACAGAGGACGGCGAGCGGCCGGACGATTCGCACCTGCTCGGCATACCGCTGAGGAGCAGCCCGGCGCCGACCGGACTCGTGCGTGTGCACGGGCACGGTGACATGCTGACGACGCTCGCCAGCTGCTGCAAGCCTGTCGCCGGTGAGCCGATTCGCGGCTACGTGACGCGCGGCAAGGGAGTGACGGTGCACCGCAGCGACTGCGTCAACCTCCGCAATGCCGGCGACACTGACCGGCTGCTCGAGGTGGAGTGGGAGACCGGCGCCCGCCAGGTGTATCCCGTCTCGATCAAGATCGAAGCGTGGGACCGCACCGGGCTGTTGCGCGACATCGCCGCGGTGATCGCTGAATCGAAGATCAACCTCAGCGGTGCTGACGTGCAGGTCTACGACGACCGCACTGCGGTCATCAGCACCATCGTCGAGATCCAGAATCTGACGCAGCTCAGCCGCTTGTTGGAGCGACTGGAGTCGGTGCGCGATGTCCACACCGTCGCGCGTGACGTGGGCTGATTAAACCGCGCCTACGCTAATGCGTCCCGTACAGCTCGTACTGGCTGCTACCACCGCGCTAAAGGATGTCGAACTACAGGTTCGGGATCGGACCGTGGCCGGAATAGCTACCATCCGCGTAGCGGTCGGTGCGGTAGGCATCCGTAGCGGTGTGCCCGCTGAAAGTGGCGCCGCTGCCATCGGACCATTCGACCAGCGTACCCGTTCGCGCTGACGTCAACGCTGCAAGCGGGCCGGCAGCGTTGGCGACGACGTTCATTCCGGACGTGTCAGCACAGAGCACCACTTCAGACGTTCGTGGCAGGTAGCTTTGAAAGGATGTCATCTCACTGCACATTGCCTGCGACGTCTCAGTGACGTCGATCATCAATGAGTGAACCCGAAGCTCGAACGGTCGCAGACCCGTCGAAGTTGGTGATGGAGTAGCAGTGGGTAGTGGTGTTGCCGTTACCGTTGCGACAGCTGTTGCTGCGGTCGTCGCAGCGGGCGTCGAGCTGCTCCCGATTCAGCGGGGGGGTCCGGTTGCCCCGCGCGACCTCGCTACTGCTAGCCGTCGCCCATCATGAGCGGGCCGCTGACTTCCTTCTCGTTCGTTGACGTGCGGATCCAGAAGAAGGCGGTCGGGCTGCCAACGCCGTGGCCGCCGTACTCGCCGTTGGAAGGATCGCGGTCGATGGTGCTGACGTTGCCGTCGAGCATCGTGTGGAACGCATGGCCGCCCGAATCGTGCCAGCGTACGAGCGTTCCGGCGGGAGCCGTCAGGAGCGGGTCGAGCGGGCCGCCGGCGCGAGCCGCAAACCACTGGCAGTCCTCACCGTACTCGACGTCCGACCCGGATGGAAGGAGCGTCAGAAATGAGTCGCACGACTTCGATGTCGTCATGACGTCGTCACTCAGCGACGGCGCGGCCAGCTCGAGAGCGTTCAGCCCCGCGCGCGGCGTCGCCGTGGGCGGCGGCGTGACGAGCGGTGTCGGCGTACTGGTTGCTGTCGCCGTGGGAGCTGGCGTCGGCGTCGCAGACGACGCGCCACCGCAGGCAGTCACGGCCAGCATCAGGGCGGAGAGGCCGCCCCCAACGTAGCTCCCTCGCATTGTCGGCGCGATGGTATCCGACATCGAAGCCGAATGGGGCGCCCCTACACTCAGGCGCTCATGGCTGAGATTGCGCCGCCGCGTGGCACTCGCGACATCCTGCCGAAGGACGCCGCCGGTTGGCGATGGGTGCTCGACACACATCGCGCCGTCGCCGAGTCGTTCGGCTACCGGCCCGTGGACACACCTATCTTCGAGAGCACCGAACTGTTCGCGCGCGGCGTGGGCGTCGAGACAGACGTTGTCGAGAAGCAGATGTTCACCTTCACGGATCGCGGCGGCCGCTCGCTGACCCTGCGCCCCGAGGGGACCGCGGGTGTGGTGCGCGCAGTGCTCAGCAAGCGTTTGGACCAGGAGTTGCGCCCGGTGCGAGTGCACTATGCCGGCCCGTTCTTTCGCGCCGAGAATCCCCAGCGTGGACGCTATCGCCAGTTCGCACAGGTCGGTGTGGAGTGCATCGGTGAGCGTTCTTCTTCGCTGGACGCCGAGGTGATCGAGATGGCGTGGCGCTTCTTCGAGCGGCTCGGCATCACCGGCCTGCAGCTGCAGCTCAACACGCTTGGCGATCGCGACGACCGGGCGCGGTACCGTGAGGCACTCGTCAGCTACTACACGCCGCTGCGCGATCAGCTCTGCGAGGACTGCCGGCGTCGCCTCCAGACAAATCCGATGCGCCTGCTCGACTGCAAGCGCGACACCCGATTCGTCGACAGCGCACCTGTCGTGTGGGACGTGCTCGACGATGAGAGCCGGGGTTTCTTCGACGATGTCCGTGAGGCACTCGACGATGCGCGCGTGCCGGCGCATGTGAATTACCGCATCGTTCGTGGCCTCGACTACTACACCGACACGGTGTTCGAGGTCTGGCACGAGAGCCTCCACGGTGCACAGAACTCGCTCGGGGGTGGCGGACGATATGACGGCCTGGCGGAGGCGCTCGGCTTTCCGGCGACTCCGGGTGCCGGGTACGCGCTCGGGGTCGATCGCACGCAGCTCGTCGCCGAGGAGCTCGGCATCATTCCGGCGCCCGAGCCCGTGTGCGACGCGCTGGTGTGCTCCGTGGATGCACCGCAGGCGCGTCGCGCCGCCGGCGACGCGCGCGCGCTGCGACAAGCCGGCTTGCGAATCGTCGTCGATGTCTCCGACCGGCGTCTCGACCGCAAGCTGCGCAACGCCGATCGGTTGGCGACTCGCGTCGCCATCATCGTCGGTGAGGACGAGGTACGCGACGACACGGCAACCGTGCGCGATCTGCTCGCGCACAGCCAGGAATCGGTGCGGCGCGCCGACCTGATCACGACCGTGCAGGCACTGCGGAGTGCAGGCACATGACCACCGAGCGAAGGCTCTGCGGCACACCGCGCGCAGGCGATGCGGGGGCACGCATGACCGTCTACGGCTGGGTTGACCGTCGCCGTGACCAGGGTGGCCTCATCTTTCTCGACCTGCGCGATCACAGCGGAATCTTGCAGATCGTCATCGACGCACACGAGTCGCCTCACACGCACGAGGCGGCGCGCAACGTACGGCTCGAGTACGTGCTGCGCGTCGACGGCGAGCTGCGTGCGCGCGCTCCGGAGAATCTCAACCCAAAGCTGGGCACCGGCGAGGTGGAGTTGCGTGCCGAACGTTGCGCGGTCCTTGCAGCGGCGAAAACGCCGCCCTTCCCGGTGAACGAAGACACCGCCGTCGAGGAGTCACTGCGCTTGCGTCACCGCTACCTCGACCTTCGACGCGCCCGATTGCAGCGCAACCTTCGCGCCCGCGCGCGCTTCACCTTCGAGCTTCGCCGAGCCATGCAGGAGCTGGGCTTCCTCGAGATCGAGACGCCACAGATGATTCGCGCTACGCCGGAGGGAGCGCGTGACTACCTCGTCCCCAGCCGCCTCTTTCCGGGCAGCTTCTATGCCTTGCCGCAGTCGCCGCAGCTTTACAAACAGCTGTCGATGGTGGCGGGCTTCGACCGCTACTACCAGCTGGCGCACTGCATGCGCGACGAGGATCTCCGCGCCGACCGGCAGCCGGAGTTCACGCAGCTCGACGTCGAGATGTCGTTCGTGACCGAAGACGACGTGTTCGCCGCGCTCGAACACGCCATCCCCACCGCTTGGCGCGCCTGCGACTTTCGCGGCAGCCCGCTGGCCGTGCCGTTCCCGCGAATCACCTGGCGCGAGGCGATGGATCGCTACGGCGTGGACAAGCCGGACACGCGCTTCGACCTCGAGCTGCATGACATCACCGACGCGGTGCGCGGCAGCGGCTTCCGGACATTCGCCAGCGTTGTCGAGCGCGGTGGTGTTGTCAAGGCGGTGTGCGTGAAGGGCGGCGACGACCTCACGCGTTCGGACATCGAGCACCGGCTCACCGACATCGCGCGCGCGGCGAAGGCGCAGGGACTCGCATATCTCTGGCGGCGTGCCGACGGGTGGCAGGGCGGTATCGCCAAGTTCTTCAGCGAATCGGAGTTGGACGCGATCGCAATCGCGACGGGCGCCGAGATCGGCGATTGTGTCCTCATGGTGGCGGACACGCCGCTCGTGGTTGCTGCGGCACTCGGCGCGCTGCGCAACCATCTCGGCAAAGCGCGTGGCCTCTACGACGACCAGCGTATCGACATGATCTGGGTCACGGAGTTCCCGATGTTCGAGCGCAGCGAGGAGACGGGCGACATCACCCCGGCGCACCACCCGTTCACCATGCCGGTGCTGGACGACCTCGACAAGCTTGAAACCGACCCGCTGTCGGTGCGCTCGCGCGCGTACGACATCGTGCTCAACGGACGCGAGGTCGGCAGCGGCAGCATCCGCATCACGGATCCCCACGTGCAACGCCGCGTCTTCGCGGCCATCGGCATCGATGGCGACGAGGCGCGTCGCAAGTTCGGGTTTCTGCTCGAGGCGTTCGAGTACGGCGTGCCGCCGCACGGCGGGTTTGCCGGCGGGATCGACCGCTTGCTCATGGAAGGCCTTGGCGAGGACAACATCCGTGACGTCATCGCGTTCCCCAAGAATCAGCAGGCGCAGGAACCGATGACAAACGCACCCGCGCCGGTCGACGAGCCGCAGATCGCCGAGCTGGGGTTGAAGCTGCTGCCGAGCGCTCCACGTTGACGCCCGCGATTGCGCTCGGTTTCCTCTTCGTGTTGCTGGGTGCGCAGGTGACGCGCGTGCTGTCGCCGCAGCGCGGGTCATACGCGTGGCTGCTCCTGGCCTCGGCAACGGGCGTGGCCGCGGCGGAGTTGCTCGCCAACGCCGCGCACATAGGCGGTCCTGCCGTGGGTGTGTTGCATCCCGTCGCTGACGCGTTCGGCATCGCGCTGGCGGAGACAGCCGGGCTGGCAGCAGCCCGGAGACGGCGCGTCGCCCCATAATTCGACCCCGCAACTGCAACGAGCACCCAACAGTGGAGGCCACCCGACATGCGTTTTCCGCTCGGCAAGAAGGGATTGATCGCCATCGGCGCCGCGGCCGGAGCTGTCGCGTTCTGGCGGGTGCGCGCTCGTCGCCGCGAGCGCGAGGACCTCGAGTGGGAGGCCGAGGTGGCCGAGGCCATCCAGGACGGGCGCTCGAGCGCCGAGGGCGCGACGACCGGCACGACGTCCGGCGAAGGTTCTTGACTGACCGTCGCACCGGTTTCACGGCCGCCTCGTCTGGGTATCTCGCCAGTGAGATGGCGCAGATCTCGGAGCTGAAGCTGCCGGCGCAACGCGATTACATCGTCGTCGCCAAGCGCGCGGCTGGTGCCATCGGGACCGTCGCCGGTTTCGACGTCGACGCCGTCGACGACCTCACCATCGCTGTCTCGCAGGCATTCGAGAACGCGTGCAGCTGCCTTGAGCGCTCTGGGTTTCTCACCGGCCACATCCGGATTGCGTTCAAGCAGGAGAAGGACGGCATCGAGGTGACAGTACGCAGCGGCGTGAGCCGTGAGGACGAGATCACTGCGCGTCACCAGGTCCGGGCGCAGCAAGTGCGAGAGGACGCGGTGCGTCGCGGTGCCGAGGAGGCTGCGGCCACCGAGCTCGCGCTGCGGCTCATGGGTCTCTTCGTGGATCAGAGCAGCTACCGGCTCGACGAACGGACCGGCGGGCTACGTGTCCGCCTGACGAAGTACCGAGCATCGTGAGCCCGTCGCCGCGACGCGGCGGCGCGGTGGCAACCCGTGAGCGGACGCTGGCAAAGCCGGCACAGACACCGGCGCGCGAAGAGTCGCAGCGGTTGCTCCGGGAGTACCGCAAGAACCACGATCCCGCGGTCCGAGACCGACTCGTCGAACTCAACAGCGATCTCGTCCACTACATTGCCCGGCGCTTCGCCAACCGTGGAGAGCCGCTCGAGGACATCGAGCAGGTTGGGTTCGTCGGACTGATCCAGGCGATCGAGCGCTTTGATCCTTCGCTCGAGAACGAGTTCAGCACGTTCGCCACACCGACGATCGCGGGTGAGATCCGGCGTTACTTCCGCGACCGCTCCTGGGCGGTGCGAGTGCCGCGGCGTCTGCAGGAGAACCTGGTCCGGGTCAGGGGTGCCACGCAGCAGCTGCAGAACCAGCTCGGCCGCGCCCCCACAGTCGCGGAGATCGCAGAGCGACTGGGTATCACGCCGGAGGAGGTGCTCGCCGCGATGGAGGTGTCGCCGGCGCAGCACACCGTGTCGCTGGAATCCACCGCGCCGACGAGTGGCGATGACGCGACGACACTCGGAGACCGCATCGGCCAGGAGGATGCAAACCTCGATCGGGTGGAGGCACAGGAGGTGCTCGAACGCGTCATGTCGCACCTGACGCCTCGTGAGCGGCAGATCCTGGCGCTACGGTTTGTCGAGCAGCTTCCCCAGACGGAGGTGGCGAAGCGGCTCGGCATCTCGCAGATGCATGTGTCGCGCCTGCAACGGGCCGCCGTCGACCACCTGCGCCGGGAGTTCGGGGACCGCGCGCCCGCCTGATCCGGACGCTTGAGAGCGTCGGGTGAAGGGCTTGGCTGGTACGATCACTCCGCTGGGAAGGGCGTCGTTCACGCGAAGGGGATGCAGATGCGCAGGATAGTCATGGCCATGGTCGGAGCGGCCGTCGCTGTGCCGGCGGCGCTGGTCATTCCGAAGGTAGCAGCGCACGCCGCCGCGCCGGCGTGGCCGCAGCTGACGGCCACATCCTGCGCCGCGGGGTCGGACGCGCAGTGCCGCGACTACATCGTGCCGGCCCGGACAGATCCCTCGCTGACGAGTCCGGATGTTCAGATCTTCGTCGAGGTCGAGCACCTCACCGATTCGCAGGGCAACATCGTTCCCGCGCCGCTCATCCTGACGTACTCGCCGTACTCGATCCTCGGGCGCAACGGCGACGCGTCGCACTGGAATGCACTCGGATACTCACGCGCGTATGCAGACGTCGTCGGGACGGGCAACAGTGGCGGCTGTTGGGACTACGGCGGCATGGCGGAGAAATCGACGGTGTACGACGT
>JBHEMA010000175.1:0-3908 GCA_046262795.1 Candidatus Dormibacteria bacterium
GAGGTTGAGCGGGAGCTCGCCGCGCGTCTGCAGGTGCGTCTCCACCGCTTTGAGGTGCATCCAGCTCTGGCCCTTGTCGTCGACAGCGCCGCGGGCGTACAGCTTGCCCTCGCGCACCTGCGGCTCGAACGGCGGCGAGAGCCACTCGTCCAGCGGATCAACCGGCTGCACGTCGTGATGACCGTAGATGAGCGCAGTCGGCAGCGACCGATCGACGATGCGCTCGGCGTACACCGATGGATGACCGCGAGTCTCCACCAGCTCGGCGCGCGTGAAACCGGCGCCAAGCGCAGCGTCGCGCAGGTACTCGGCGTTGCGTCGCACCTCGCCGGCGTAGGCCGGATCAGCGGAGATGCTGGGGATGCGCAGGAAGTCGATCAGCTCCTGCGCGAAGCGGTCCTGGTTCGCGGCGACGTACGCGTCGAGATCATCGGTAGCCATGACGGATTAGGGTAGCGGCAGGATCGGTGCGGCCGTCACACAAGCGTCACGCGCGACGGCCCGAAGTTGTGCGTCGATCGCGGGCGCTGTTTCACGTTCGCCGACGATCGGGTTACAGATCTGCAGTGAGACCAACCGGGTCGTGGGTCACGCCGATGATCTACCCATGGGACGTCTGCGGTCGCACCGCGCCCATCGAAGCGCTCGGCAGCGCGGCGCGGAACCCGAGCACGGCCAAGGGATGGTCGAGTTCGCGCTTGTCGCGCCCCTGCTGTTTCTGTTCGTCACGGGGATCATCGTCGTCGCGGTTGTGGCTGGGAATCAAAACCTTCTGTCAAATGGGGTACGCGACTCCGCCCGCGCAGCGGCGGTCTGCGGGGGCACCGCGCGAAACGCCGCGACGCAGCCATCAACGCAACTGCCGGCGACGGGCGGGCAGGCCCTGCAGACATGCTCGTGGAGCGCGCTCGACAGCTACGTGAAGGCGCGGCTCACCCAACTCGCCGGTGGCAACGCGCTGCAGGCGCCGGCGCCCGACACCAACTGTCAGAAGTTGCCAAGCGGCGTCGCTACCGTGTGTCTCTACACGTCGAGCAACACGCCGGCGACGTACAGCGGGAACCCGCTGGACAGCTGTCAGCTGGGATACAGGGTGGGCATCTCGTCGCAGTACGTACAGCCGTTGTTTGTACCGTTGCTCAACGTCGCCCTCGGCGGCGGTAGCTCGAGCCTCACGCTCAAGGCGAACTCGGTGGCGACGTGCGAACAGTAGCGCGAGTGCGCCGTCTGCGTCGTGCTCGGTCGCGCGGGCAATCCATTGTCGAGTTCAGTCTTGCAGGCCTTTTTCTCGTGCTGGTGCTCGTGGGCGCCGCGCAGTTCGGCCTTGTCTACTACGACTCCATGGCGGTCGAGACCGCCGCTCGCGAGGCAACGCGTGTCGCCGCCGAACAGCCGGTCAACAGCGGTCTGTTCAGCAATCCGAACTCCCCGAGCAGCCCGGGACAACACATATGCAGCGGCTCGGCTGACAGCAATGTCGTGTGCGCCGCAGCATACAAGTCGACGTACAAGCTGCCAGATGGTTTGCTCGACCCGACGAAGCTGTCGGTGTCGATGCAGGCTTCAAGTTTCGCCGGCAACACCGCCACCACATGCCCGATGGGCACCGGCACAAGCGACGGGCAGGTGTCGGTGACGGTCAGCTTCAACGCGCCGCTCTTCGTTCCCTTCATCAACACGATCCTGGGGACGGACGCGGGCAACACGTACCACACGGTCACGTCGACGACGACGATTCGCGTCGAGCCATGTGATGTGACGTTGGGCAGCTGAGGAGATGCGTATGCACCCGAACCGAACGCGCCGCCATCAGCGACGAAACGAACGCGGGCAGGTCCTCATCGTCGTCGCGCTCATGTCGGTCGTGCTCCTCGGCGCCTCCTCGGTCGCCATCGACCTGAGCGGCCAGAGCAACCTTCATCGAAACCTGCAGAACTGGACGGACGATGCGGCCATCTCGGGAGTGCGCGTGTGCGACACGTCATGCGATGCGAGGACGGAGGTCTCCAATGCCCTGACCTCGATCAAGCAGAGCTCTCCATGGAGCAGCGCGGCGTGGCCGCCGAACGGCACGATCAACGGAACATGTAAGAGCCCTAAGTGCAGCGTGACCGTCACCGGGCCGAGCGGATTCACCCAGTACACGGTGAAAGTGAGCTCGCCGCCCGATACTCCGTACAACGCCGCTTACAACAACAGCACGAACTATCTCGAGGTGGAGGTGTCGACAACGACGACCACCAGCTTCAGCTCGTTTATCGGCATCGGCACCACTGTCTCGACCGGACATTCCGTCGCGGTCGACTCCGGACCCCCGGCAGGACCTCAGTACACCTTCTACTCCAACACCGAGGCTGAGTCCGGAAACCAGGCGGAGACGGTCTACGGCGACTCGTTCTTGGGCCAGGGCTACGAAGCCCAGTCGAGCGGACAGTCCGGTCTCTGCATCTTCGAATTGCCCAGCTCTACTCAGAGCAACACGGCGGCCGACCAGGGGCGCGTCGTGTTCAGCCTCAATCCCCCGCACGGCAGCCCGGCGTTCCAGCACCCCGCGGACCCGGTCTACCGCGCGACCAACACCAACCCGACAGGCACCAGCGGCGCATGCCCGGCAACCGTGCCGAACCCGCCTGGGCAGCAAGCGGTGCCCTTCGACGTGCAGCAACCGCCGCCAAGCAGCAACGCCGACTGTCCGGCGGGCTCGAGCGCCGTCAGCTACACGGCGCTCTATGGCGCGAGCACGATGTGCTATGTCGCGTCGAGTCCCTATCCCAACATCCCCTCGCCGGTGCCCACGCTGTCATCAGGTCCCGGGTCGTCGGCGACACCACTGTGCACCGGTAACGAGATCAACAGCAGCACGGCGCCAGGTGTCTACGTCATCGGCGCCGGGTGCACCGTCGGCATCAACTTCGACGGCGGTGGCGGCGTCCTGCCGGGCAACATCAACTGTGTCTCGCTCATCCTCAACTCGGGCGCGCAGGTCGACTACTTCAACAAGAAGAGCCACTACTACTGGACGTCGTATGCGTTCAACGGTTCTTCCGACTCGACCGCGACCAACGACATGACCGCGCTGGGAATCGCGCCGCCGCCGTCCGGGTCGACCTATAACCCGTGCCCGGGCTCTGGTATCTACCAGGACAGGAGCGTGATCTGGGAGTCGCAGTCCGCCGCGCGCGCAACTGGCGGCAACGGCGCTTTCTACAACGGCACGACAGGCGGTGGCGGCAACGACCAGACGTTGATCGTCGGCACCATCTACCTTCCCGGCCAGCAGATCGGCAACGGTTCCAACCAGACGATCGAGGTCGACGGCTCCGTCTATTGCGACGTCTGGAACGTGCAGAGCGGCAACCACGACAACCCCACGGTGAGCTACGACGCTTCCGGTGGCGCGCAGGTGGTGCCCATCCTTCGCCTCGTCGAATAGCGCCTGAGCGCACATGGGTGCGCCATTCGTGGCTTTCGGGTGTACCCTGACTTCGGCGACTGACCACCCTCAGCTCACGTTTCACCAGGAGGTCGCATCCATGGCCGTCCATGCGGTCGATACCGAGGACTTCGCCCACGTGCCGGAGACCGAAAGCTCCGACACCGACTCGTCCATCACGACGTTACCGGTCGACGCGGACATCGAGGTGCTCGGCACCATCGTCCTCGACCGTGTCGCCGAGATCGTCGAGCTGCGCGAGACGCTCGAGCAGCGTGACAAGACGATCGCCGAGCTCAGTGGCGAAGTGCAGCAATGGCGAGGGCGCGCGCTCAGCGAAGCAGCGATGCGCAAGGTCGAAGCGGAAGCAGCGCTGCGGCATGAGCGCGAGCTGGTGAGCGTTGTGCACGAGAAGATGATCGAGATCGACGGCCTCACCGCCGAGCTCGAATGGCGCCGCCTGCCGTGGTGGCGA
>JBHEMA010000176.1:0-3207 GCA_046262795.1 Candidatus Dormibacteria bacterium
CGGTGGCAGTCGTGGTGTCGCCGCGGCAGTACGAGTCCGTGCTCGCCGAAATTCGCACAGATGGTGCAGTCAGCGACGGCACGCGCCGGCGTCTCGCGGCGGAGGCATTCGCGCACGTCGCCGCATACGACACGGCGGTCGCCGACTACCTGCGCGGCCGCGCCGACGGCGCACAGCTGCCGCTGGAGTACACGACCGGCGGTGCGCGCCTGCACGAATTGCGCTACGGCGAGAATCCACATCAACGCGGCGGGCTGTACGCGATCGCCGGTCCTGCCGGCGGCGTGGCGCACGCGAGACGGCTGCAGGGAAGCGAGCTGTCGTTCACCAACTGGCTCGACGTCGATGCGGCTCGCCGGCTCGTCAGCGACGTCGAGGCGCCGGCTGCCGCGATCATCAAGCACACCAACCCGTGCGGCTTCGCTGTCGCCGACACGATCAGCAGCGCATATCAGCGCGCCTATGAGTGCGACCCTCGGTCTGCATATGGCGGCATCGTCGGGCTCAACCGCCCGCTGGACGCGGCCACGGCACGTGACCTCTCGCAGACGTTCCTCGAAGCGGTCATCTGTCCGGCGATCGACGAGGATGCCGCATCGCTGCTCGCGCAGAAACAACGGTTGCGCGTGCTCGTCGCGGGCACACAGTCGTGCGCCGATGCGTTCGACGTGCGCAGCGTCGACGGCGGCCTGCTGGTGCAGACGCAGGATCGCGTGAGCACCGATCGCAACAACATGCGCGTCGTCACGGCACGTCAACCGACGAACGACGAGTGGCGTGACCTGCTCGTCGCCTGGCCCGTGTGCCGCCATGTGAAGTCGAACGCGATCGTGGTAGTCAAGGACGGCATGGCGGTCGGCGTCGGTGCCGGGCAGATGTCACGCGTCGAGGCGGCCGAGCTCGCGGTGCAGCGCGCGGGTGATCGCACCAAGGGCGCCGTCGCCGCATCGGACGCGTTCTTTCCCATGCCCGACGGTCTCGAATCGCTCGCGGCCGCCGGCATCCGTGCCGTCGTCCATCCAGGCGGGAGCAAGCGCGATCCCGACGTGATCGCCGCCGCGGATCGCCTCGACGTTGCGGTTGTCCACACCGGGGAGCGCCACTTCCGCCACTGACGCACTCGGCGACCGCCCTTCCGCGATAACGCGCTTAGGCCGGGACGACGCTCAGACCAAGCTCCTCGGCGGCGACGCGT
This sequence comes from Candidatus Dormibacteria bacterium, assembly GCA_046262795.1. Lineage (GTDB taxonomy): Bacteria > Chloroflexota > Dormibacteria > Aeolococcales > Aeolococcaceae > JAFALX01. The sequence continues at coordinate 1,196 of JBHEMA010000176.1, forward strand.
TGCCGTTCGTCGAATGTGTGGAACTCGTCCGCTGCGCCGACCAGTGCGGTCGCGAGGTGGATTGCGTCCAGACTTCGCAGCACGGTGGGCCGCATCTCGACTGCGCGTGCACGAATGTCGTGAGTGAGTTCGACGAGTGCAAACGCAGAGAGCATTTCGTGCGCATCGTTCACGACCGTCGAGGCCGCACCTCTGCGACCGAGCGCGCGCAGGACCTCGAGTTCAGCAACGATCGAGGTGATGCGCACGCTGCTCGAGGCGACGACAGACCGCGCATTCACGTGGCGGCGATCTTCTGGCTCGACCGCTGCGATGAGAAAGGAACTATCGAAATATGCGGGACGGACTGCGGTCACCGGTCGCTGTCACGCTGCTCCATAAGCGCCTCCATGAGGCCGCCCACGCGCTGTGCGCCATCGATCGACGCCCAGAGCTTGTCCCAATCGACCGTCGCAGCCGGGCGGACATGCCCAGCCGCCTCCAGCCGCGCGAGCCCAGTCTGCTCCGGTCGTGGGCCGATTACGGCGACGACGCGCCCGCGATCGGTGATCTCCTCGCTGCGCCCGGATGCCGCGATGCGGCGGACGACGGCAGCCGCGTTGCGTTGAAGCGCACTTATCGGGATCGACACATGCGGATGTTAGCATCTACGCGCGTCCCCTTAGCAGCGGATGCGCCGCGATCACATAACGTACTTGGATGCCCATTAGCGCTTCGCGCCTCCGCGCTGACATCTATCGCGTCCTCGACGAGGTGCTGCGCACGGGGCAGCCGGTAGAAGTACAACGCCGCGGGCGACGCCTCAAGATCGTCCCGGTCGACCATTCCTCGCGCCTCAAGTCGTTGGAATCCCACCCTGGCGCGGTGACGGGGGATCCTGCGGATTTGGTCGACGTCGGCTGGTCGTCCGAGTGGCGATCCTGAGCCCCGAAATCCGCGTCCTCGTGTCGCTCTACCTCTTGTAGCGAGGACCGTCTGTTGACGACTGTGAGCGCGAGGATCGCGACGGCTGTCAATCGACGCACTCCCGGCTTCCTCCGCCGCGTCGTCCGCCGCTACGCGCAGACGAACTCCGCATCCTACGCGACGAGCATCTCGTGGAACGCGCTCTTCTCGCTGGTGCCGATCATCCTGCTGCTCGTCACGCTGCTCGGCCTCGCGCTGCAGAACCGCGGCTTCGCGGTCGCAGTGGAGGCGCGCATCGCGCGACTCGGCGACACGATCAACGATCGCAACGACATCCGCTCTGCGCTCGCCGCATTCCGCGACCACACCGGTCTGCTCGCGTTGATCGGCGCTGTCACGCTCCTCTGGTCCGGATCGGGCCTGTTCAGTGCGATGGACAACGCGCTCAGTCCGCTGTACGGCGAGCGAGCGCGACCGTGGGTGCGCAAGAAGCTCATGTCGTTCGGCATGACGCTGCTGTTCACCGCGCTCATCGTGCCGCTGATGCTGAGCGCGGTTCTGTTGTCCGAGGGCACGCGCTTCTCAGTGCTGCCGCGCGATCTGCCGGTGTGGCTCGTGTCGATGATCCAATTCGCCGCCGGTGCGCTCGACGGCACGCTCATCTACGCCGCCATCTACTACGTCATCCCGCATCGCAAGCAGCGTCTGCGCCACGTACTGCCGGGCGCCGTATTCTCGGGCGCTGCCCTCGAGCTCGTGACGCTGCTCTTCCCGCTGTACTTCGAATTGACCGACAGCTTCAAAACGTACGGCATCCTTTTCGCCGTGATCGTGCTGCTGGTGACGTACTTCTATCTCGTCGGGCAGATCACGATGCTCGGCGGGCTGCTCAACGTGGAGCTCGATCCCGCAGCCGCCGGCGCCGAGGCGGTACCGCGATGACGCCGACAGCAGCGGGCAAGAGCAAGGCCGCCGCAGGCAACGGCCCAACCTCCGGAAGCGCCGTCCCAAGCGAGGAGCAGGCAGCGACGGTGTAGTCGCCGCCGTTGCCCCATCCAGTCGCGGCACCTTCCGGCGCGGTATCAACCAATTGCGTCGTCGCTGCG
>JBHEMA010000177.1:0-2566 GCA_046262795.1 Candidatus Dormibacteria bacterium
GGCTTGGTCTTGGTGAAGAACACGTTGATCTCGGATACGAAGATGTGGAGGTGCTTCGAATACGGGATGTAGGCGAGGAACCCAAAGATCAACAGAAGATGGGACCACAGGAACACGTTCTCGAAGAAGTCGACCGTTCCCCGGCTCATCGGCTCGAAGATTTGCGCCACCAGGTTGCTCGCGGGAGTCCACGCTTCGGGCACCGCCGGGGAGACCGCCTCACCGCTCACGGACGCACCGTCCTGCACGGTGAGCGATCCGCCCGTGTACTGGGTCGCGTTCGTCTCGACCTCGAGCAGCACGGTGGTCTGGCCAGGCTGGATGTCCTTGTTGACGCCGTTGCCGCTCGCGTCGGTGCCGCTGAACGTCCACCGAAGCACACTGCCGTTGCCCTGGGGTGACGAGCCGCCGCGGCTGACGGTGACCGGCGACTGGGTTCCGCTGTTGCTAAGCCCCGTGTCCTGTCCCGCAGGGACGCCGTTGGTGTTGTAGCCGATGTCGGTTTGGAAGCCGGAGAAGTTGGCGATCGTGATGCGGTCGATCGCATCATTTGAGGGCGGAGTGCACGACGGAGTGGTGCTGGCGTCGCAGTTGGTCACCTGCACGATCCAGGTGAGGCAGCTGGTGCCGCACTGCGCGCTGTAAACACTGTTCGGATCGCGATAGACGTTTTCCGTGTAGCGTGCCGTGAGGGTGACGGTGCCGCCATTCGGGCTGCTCTGCGTCGCAGTGATCGTGTTGGTCTTGTTGGCCACTAACGTTGCATTCGAGCTGAGCGTGAGTGCGTCCGGGAAGCACGACTGCCCGGGGCTGGTAGCACACGCCTCGGCGGGCGCCGCACTGACCACAGCACCGGCTGCCCACCCGCCAACACACGTCGCACCAACCAGTACCAGGTCACGAAGCCGTGGCATCAGTGCTCACTCCGCTGGCGCTTGCGACGGCGAAGCGCGAAGAGGCCAACGACCCCACCGCCTGCGACGCCGAGTGCTGGCACCCACGCTTCAGGAAGCGCTGGGGCATCTGCGGGATCACTGCCTGCAACGCCGTCTTGCACCGAGATCGTGCCAGCTTGAAATGCGGTGGAGTTGGTCTCGGCTTCCAGCCAGACCGATGTCTTGCCCGCGTTGAAGACGTTGTTGTTCGTGTTGAAGTCCCAGCTGAGGATGCCTCCGGATCCTGCACTGCGCTCGACGTTATTCGGCGCAAGCGTTCCGTTGGTCCTCAATTGCGATGGTCCAGTGGCGGTGTCGCTATCAACGCCGAGGTCGATGGACCAGCCGCTGAAATCGGACACCGTCACGCGCTCGATCTGCTGCGTCGATTGGTTCGTGCTCGTTACCTGAACGAGCCAGTCGAGGCAGTTGGCACAGAACATGTTTCCGGCCTGGCCGGTTGCGTCGAACACCGGATCCCTGAACACGTACTCAGTCCAGTTCGCGACGATGCCCGACGGCGACGTCGTGATCGTTCCGCTCTTCTGATCGACGAGCGTCGCGCTGGACGACACGCCGTCATTGTCCGGCGCACACGTCGGAGTACCAGGCGCAATAGGGCAAGCCAACGCAGGTGCCGCTCCGACGACGGCGCCAACGCCCCACCCCGCGAGGCAGGTCGCGCCCACGAGGACGATGCGACCAATGCCACGAACGCTGTTGGGACCCTTCGTCACCGCCTAAACCTCTTCCTGATTTCCTTGCGCTCCCGATGGTGGGCGAACGCTCGCCCGACTCTACATGAAACGCCGGGAAGAACTCAATCTTTCGCTGGGGTTGTTTGCACTGGCTCAGGCGCCGGTTTGGACGCTGAGATCGCGCTTTTCGGAGGCGCGATGAACGGTGCAAACGTCACGGTTGCAGGTGGCCGCGACGAGATCGATCGTGATCGTCCCCTTCCCCGGCTGACCGAGCGTGATGGCGACTGGGGCCTCGAGATCAGCGAGCGCCCACGCGCGGGGGCCCGCAGCCAGCAGCTCCGGTGGATCGGCGGACACGGTGAGCCGCACGGGCGGGCCCTGGCCGGGATCGAGCGAGTGGCCGTCGAGGTCGACAGTCGGTGGGGCCAGCTGAATCACGGCACCGGGCGCTCCCACGACCGACGCTCCAGAGGCGGCGCCGTCGAGCCCGGTGATCGGCAGCACGTGCGTAGCTCCGCTCGACACGTCCACGACCAGGATTCGATGGTTGTTCGTGTCGGCGACGATCAACCGCCCGTCCGGGAGCACGTCGAGACCGCCGGGCTCGTTCAGGCTCGTGTCAACGGAGATCGTGCTCAGCGTCGCGTCGCGGTAGAGGCGCAGCCGGCCGTTGAAGGTGTCCGCAACCGCAATACCGCCGTCGCTCAGGGCGGCAACGCCGAGCGGATGCTGCAGGCGCGCGTGATCAGCGTCGCCGTCCTCGTCGCCCCAGTCGAAGAGGCCGGTGCCGACGAGCGTTTGCACCATGCCGTCCCGAAGCAGGCGCAACGCCGAGACCTCCGAGTCTGCGAAGGCGAGCGAGCCGTCCGCGAGCAGGGAGAGCCCGCTTGGTTGGGCGAGGTGTGCCAGCGCCGCGGGGCCGTCCCGCAA
>JBHEMA010000178.1:0-6889 GCA_046262795.1 Candidatus Dormibacteria bacterium
CCCCTCCGCGAACACGGGTGATCCCACGGGCACTGTCGGCAACAGCTACACCATCGGTCAGACGACGTGCGTCAGCGCAGCGTTCGTGCAACCGACGACAGGCACACCGGAAGCGCCGCTGACCGCGTTGCTCATCGCAGCGGGCGCCTCCGCCGCCGGCGGCGTCGCGTTGCGCCGCCGCGCGAAGCGCGCGACACCGGCGGCAACGGAGTGACGCAGACCGGATACGACGGTTACAAAGAGCGGCGGCCCGCGAAGGCGCGGGCGACCGTGAGCTCGTCGGCGTACTCGAGGTCGGCGCCGGCGGGCAGTCCATGCGCGAGCCGCGACACGGTGACGCCCAGCGCCGAGAGACGCTCGCCGAGGTAAAACGCCGTCGCTTCACCTTCCACGTCAGGGTCCGTCGCGATGACCACCTCGCGGATGTCGCCATCGTGCACGCGTCGCACCAGCTCGTCGATGCGAAGCTGATCAGGACCGACGCCATCCATTGGGGAGAGCGCGCCTCCGAGCACGTGATAGAGCCCATGGAACTCACCGCTGCGCTCGACCGCCAGCACGTCGAGCGCCTCCTCGACGACGCAGAGCACGCCGGCATCACGCCGCGCATCGCTGCACACCGCGCAGAGGTCGCCGTCGGCGATGAAATAGCACTGCCGGCACGGCTGCACGTGCTGATGCAGGTCGTGCAGCGAGACGCTGAGGCGCTCGCTCATCTCCGCCGGCGTGCGCAGGCAGAAGAAGGCAAGACGCTGCGCCGTCTTGGGGCCGATACCGGGAAGCCGCGCGAACTCGGTGACGAGCCGCTCGACCGCTTCCGGGACCAGTGGCATCAGTGACGCGCGACGACGGTCAGAGGAGTCCCGGCGGCAATCCGAGTCCCGACGTCAGCTGACCCATCTGCGTCGCCGCGCGCTGTCGCGACTGCTCCATCGCTTCGTTGACGGCGGCAAGCACGAGGTCGGACAGCATCTCGGCTCCCTCCTCCAGCGCCTCGGGTTCGATACGCACCTCGCGCACGTTCTGCTGGCCGTCCACCGTCACGGTCACGACACCGCCGCCGGCGCTGCCGGTGATGGTCATCGCGGCCAGCTCCTCCTGCGCCTTCGCCATGCGCGCCTGCATCTGTTGGAGCTGTCGCATCATGTTCTGCTGTGGATTGGCCATCGCGGTGCCAGTCTATTCGACGGATCCTGACCGTGGACCGCGGGTGCCCGCGTCATCGTGCAGGCGCGTCGCAACCACACGGCTGCCGGTGAACGTCTGCAGCACCGCCTGAGTCATGTCGCTGACCGTGCCGGGCCGCCCTGGTGTCGCGCGGTCGTCGCCGGTAGACCGCGTGTCGACCGCGACCGGTGCACCCGCAATGGCTGCTGCGGCCTCCGCGATGGCCGCCGTCTTGTCAGGCTTGCTGATCGTCTTCAAATGAAAATCGTGCTTGGTCCCGACGACCAGGTGGTTCGAGTCACCATCGACCGGCCGGCAGTCTCGGAGGACGCCCGCGAGCGGAGGATCGGTGCGCGCCACAGCCTCGATGATCGTCGGCCACTCGCTGCGCCATCGCTCCAGCGTGAACGCCCCGTTTCCGGGCGCTTGCGACTCGAGTGCGGCCGGCTCTGCAGGCGAGACGGCTGCAGGGTCGGCGCGGTCCGTTGTCTGCGACGGCGCTGCAGGTGCCGGGCGTTCGGCTACGGGTGACGGCGCTGCAGGTTGCGCGCGGTCGGCTACCTGTGACGGCGCGGCGGGTTGCCGTGCATCGCGCTCGAGTGCGCTCACGCGTGCACCTAGTGCCTCGAGCACCGAGTCGTCTGCCGCGGCGGGCGGCCGCAGCATCCGAAGCAGGCACAGCTCCACCTGCAGCCGAGCATCCACCGGCTGACGAAGATTCATCTCCGCTTCAGCAAACAATTCGAGCCCGCGAAGCCAGAAGCCGGCCGGTGCAACGGCAGCAATATCCGCGCACAACGCTGCCTCGTCGGCGCTCACCTCCGCGCCTTGCGGATATCCGAGCGCGTGGAGCTCGGCAGCGCGCGAGAGGCGCGCCACCTCGCGCAACAGCTGGCGCGGATCCGCACCGGCTGCAAATGCAGCGTGCGCAGCGCGCAGTGCCTGCGCCGCGTCGGCGGCCGCGAGCGCGCGCATCAGCTCTTGAACGATCGCTGGGTCCGTCAACCCGAGCGCGCGCCGCGCGACCTCGAGTGTCAACCGCTCGGAGGTGCCGCTGACCGACTGGTCGAGCAGTGAGAGCGCGTCGCGAACGCTGCCCTGCGCGGCCTGTGCCAGGAGGCGCAACGCGTCCGCGTCGACGGCGACCTTCTCGCGGTCGGCCACCTCCTGCAGATGCATCGCGATGTCGGGTGTCGCGATGCGACGGAAGTCGAAGCGCTGCACGCGCGAGCGCACGGTTTCGGGCACCTTGTGCGGTTCGGTGGTGGCCAGCACGAAGAGCACGTGGTCGGGCGGTTCTTCGAGTGTCTTGAGAAACGCGTTCCACGCCTCGGTGGTGAGCATGTGCGCCTCATCGATGATGTAGACCTTGCGACGCAGTGATGCGGGCAGGTACTTCACCTTGTCGCGCAGGTCGCGCATCTCGTCGATACCGCGATTGCTTGCCGCATCGATCTCCAGCACATCGACGGAGATACCGTCGACGATCTCGCGGCAGGCGGCGCACGTGTTGTCGGGCTCGCCGTCGCGCGGGGATGCACAGTTGACCGCGCGCGCGAGTATGCGCGCTGTCGACGTCTTGCCGGTACCGCGCGTTCCGGCAAAGAGGTACGCATGCGCCAGCGTGCCGGAAACCACCTCGTTGCGCAGCGTCTGTGCAACGACGTCCTGACCGACGAGATCAGCGAAGCGTTCGGGGCGGTAACGGCGGTACAGGGCGATCGTCATGGGCGTGCCCATTGTCGCAGCCGCCATGGAGCGCCCCGGGTCAGCGCTCGCGCCGGTCGGGTTCCTCGTCGTCGCGAGCCATGCGGCTCGCACCGGCGTCTGCGCCTGGTGGTGGCGGTGGTGGAGGCGCGTCTTCCGGAGGAGGCGGCGGTGGCACATCGTTCGGTGGCGGCGGGGGCGGCTCCACCGGCGGTGGCGCAGGGAGCTCGGCCTCCGCAGCAGCCTCCGCCTCAGGTAGCGCAATCGCCATGCCCTCCTCGACTCCGGCGCCCGCAACTTCGAGCAACTTTTCGCCCGCCTCCTCCTGCACACGTCCGGTCAGTGATGGTGTGTCGACGGCGGGCGGGCCCGCCGCCAGGTGGCCGCCCGCAGATGCGTGGGCGGCGTGCGTCGCAGCGGTCGCGTGGCCACCTGCGGCCGTCGCAGGCACCGGCGGCGTCCCGCCGGCGAATCCCGAGGCGCCCACGAAGAGAAACAGCGCGACGCTGGCCGCAGCGATGCCGGCGGTGACGGGTCCCCCATAGCAGCTCGCGAGGTTCAGACACGCGCCCCCGCCCGCCGAGCCGGCGCCGACCAGTGGCGTCACGTCGTCGGCACCGTTGAGGGACTGCGCGACCGTGACGGCGCTGTCTGCGCTGATGTCGATGCGGCACAGGTCTCCGCAGGACGCTTCCGCTACGTAGATGTGCCCATGCCCGTCCGCGGCGATCCCGTCACCGTCGCCTGACTTCAGGGTGCGCAGATACCGCAGCGTCTGGCCGCCGTTGCCACCGGTGTCGAGCACGCAAATGCCCCCGCAGCCGGACGCAAAGACATTGCCGTTGCTCGGATCGAACGTCATACCGTCCGGCGAGCCGTTGACGTCGACCTTGCGCACGACGTGACCGCTGTGCGGGTCGAGCTCATACACGGTGCCGCCGCCGGAGCTGACGAAGAGTCGCGAACCGTCGCCGTTGAAGGTGATGCCGCCGGGGCTCTCAATACCGTCGGGGTTCATCGGGGACGTCGCGCCGTTGCCCAGGTCGATGCGAGCCAGCGCCAGAGGACCGCTGCCGCCACGCTCGATTGCCCACACGGCGTTGCCGTTGGGATCGATCGCGAGATCCGCGGCGCTATCGAGCATCGTCGTGTTGATGACGGGCGTGACAATCTTGCGCGTGTTGACATCGACGCGCGAGATCGTGCCGGCGCCGAAGTTGCTGACGATCAGCGTGCCGTCGTTGGCGAAGACGGCGCTGTCGGGTCCTTCCGTCGACAGGCCCGTGACGAACTTGTCCGTCACACTGACGTTGCCGGCGCCGTCGACGACGACTTTGGCGATGGCACCGAAATTGATCTGCGTCACGTAGTACGTCCCGGCGGACGCACGGAGGTCTGCCGGTGTTGCAGCACCGACGATGAGAGGGAGCGCGGCGATGAAGACCACCGTGACGATCGACGCGGCAACGACGCGCCTCATGGTTGTGTGCGCTCGCGCGGCTCAGTCTCGAGCACGTGCTCGGGCAAGAGGAGCGTGAACACCGTCAGTGACAGCAGCGTCGAGAGCACGATCGGACGCACGACGCTGTCCGCACCGAAGATCGACACGAAGATGATGCCGAGCACAGCGCTGGTCACGGCGCCGACGATGAGACGCGGCAGTATCGGGACGCGCGTCACGCGCTGTAAATCGGCAGGCAATCGTCGTAGCGCCGGCTCGCGGACCACGAGAAATGTCGCCATAACGAGCGCCACAACGATGGGGTCGACCCAGAACTCCATGAGGCCGGCGAGGACGAACACCGCAAGTCCAACCTTCCACGCAATGGCGATCGGTACGGGCAGCGCGCGCCGGCGCACCCGCTGCGCAGGCGACGACGCCACCTCTTCCAGTTGCACGCGCTGCTCCAACCAGCCGCGCAGAACCATCGCAACAAGACCAACCAGCGGGAGCAACCACGCCATCAGCTGGAGCGAATCCAGGGCGTCTCTGGCGACGGCGACGCCGTGCCACGTGAAGTACGGACGCGTCAGCACCGGTGCCGCCTGCGACCACGCGTACACCATCAACGCGCTGACGCCCGCGGCCACCGCGTACTCCACGACAAGGGAGCCTCCTCGTCGCAGGCGAAGCATGAGCTCGTGCGAGAGAGCGCGCGCGGTGAGCGGAATCAGGACGACCATCATCGCGAGCACGATGTCGCACAGGATCAACGTGGCCCACGTCTTACCCGCTTCGCCCAATGAGCCGACGAACGCCGCGCTGCGGTTGGCGAGCACGAGGTCACCGACGGCATATCCGAGGACGAGCCACGCCCCGAGCGCCGCACTCAGCGTGCCGATAACAAGCGCGAGCGACATGAAGAGCGCGGAGGTCGTGTACACGTCGTGCTCGAGCGGGTGCAGCCATCCGACCAGAAACCCGACGACGATGGCCGCCGGCGGCACCAGTGCACCGAGCACCCGTTGACGCGTGACATACCGCCCGTCGATCAGCACCATCGCCGCGGCGGGCGAGAGCCGCGCGAGGCGCGCGGGGAGGCGGCGCCACCAGAACCCGACTCCCCGCGCAATCACGGGGCGAGCCTACACCGCTGCTGCGGAGCAGTCGCGCACCCCACGTCGTTGGCACGCCACCAGCGCTCACCCGCTCGTCCGGCTCGGACCAGGTTGCTCCGCGGCACCCCCGGGAAACCGCTTACCGCTGCTTCCTTCCGGACCTGACGGGGTTCACGGGTCCGAGCTGCGCGGGACCCAGTCGTCAACGCCGTGCGATCGGAGCAGACCCGATGACGCACCCCCTCGGTGGGGAATTCGACCCCGCTGTAGCGGATTGCGGGTACAGGGCACCGCTAACGCCCCGTCTAGCGCGACCGCCGTCGATTCTACCGGCTCGAACCCGTCTCCACCGCGACCTGTTCGGCGCTTGCCTCCTGCGCGTCGGCTGCATGGCCGTTCGGCGAGACGGCGGCGGTCGCTGTCGATGCATCCGGGTCCGCCACCGCCTCGCTCGCCGGCCAATCGAGCGCGAGCCGCGTCCCCGCGCCGAGCTCCGATTCGATGTCGACATACGCACCGTGCGCGGCGACGAGCCGCTTCACCAACGCCAGTCCCATTCCGGTGCCGCCGTAGCGTCGTGTCGCCGAGTTGTCCACCTGGTAGAAGCGATCGAAAACGCGCGGTACGTCCTCGGCGGGAATGCCGATGCCCTGGTCGGACACCTCGATGCGCACGAATCCGTGCTTGGGTGAATCGCTCGCTCGCACCACGACGCGTCCGTTGCCGTCGCTGAATTTCACCGCGTTGTCGATGACGGCGCGCAGCACCTGGCTGAACCGGTCGGGATCCGCATAGACGGTGTACGCAGCGTCGACGTCGATGTCCACGGGTATCGGCAGACCACCCTTGTACCGTTCGCCGACCAGCTCCACACCTTTGTCGACGGCCGCACGCAGTGAGAGTTGCTCCGGATGAATGGCGACGCTCTCGCCCTCGACGGCGTTGAAGTCGATGATCGTCTCGACGATGTCGTAGAGGTTGCGCGCGGCCAGCTGGATGTCACGCACGGCTTCCAGCTTCGGTTGATCCTCCCAGCGGTCCCAGCACATGTCGATGAGATCGCTGAGCCCGAGAATCGCGGTCAGTGGCGTGCGCAGCTCGTGCTGCACGGTCGAGAGGAAGTCGGTCTTCATGGCGTCGAGCTGACGCAGACGGTGCACGGTCTCCTTCTCCTGCTCGTACAGCCGCGCGTTCTCCATCGCGATCGCGGCGTTGTTGGCGAGGACGACGAGCACTTCCTCTTCGTCCGCCTTCGGCGCGTTTGCCGATTTGCCGGCGACGATGGCGAGCGCGCCGACAACGGAGTCCTGGTAGAACATCGGGACCGCAAGCAACGCACCCGCGCCAATCTTGGTCTGCCGCACGACGCGTCCCTTGAGCACCGAGGGAAAACGGTCCCAGCGCCGCAGGTTGCCGATCTTCGCCGAGCTTGGATGCGCGGCGCTCACCGTGAGCT
>JBHEMA010000179.1:0-2927 GCA_046262795.1 Candidatus Dormibacteria bacterium
GCGCGAGGTGCTGCGCTGCCTCAAGGGCGGCGTGGACGTCGCCATGGCGATCGACCGCGACCTCATCGGTAATGGTGAGCAGGTGCCATTCTTCGGCGCCTGCGCTCCCATCCCAGTAGGCGTCGTCGAAATCGCTGTGCGCGCGGGTGCGCCGATCGTGCCGGTGATCCTGTACCGCAATGATCGCCGCGTCCGGGCACGCATCTATCCCGAGGTGCGCTACTCGAGCGACGCGCCGCGCGAGCAGGAGGTCCGCCGCGTGACGGCCGAGGTACTGGCGCTGTTCGAGCGCGTGATCCGAGAGCATCCCGACCAATGGCACGTCCTCGATCGCATCTGGCCGGCATCGGCGTGAGCAGTGTGCGGTGAAGGTCTGCCTCGTCTCGCCGTACGACTTCATGCACCCAGGCGGCGTCACCGAGCATGTGCGACATCTGTCCGCACAGCTGCGCACGCGCGGACATGAGGTCACCGTGCTCGCGCCGTCAAGCCGCGTGCCCGACGATCACGGCATTCCGGGGTACGTCCGGATCGGCCGCAGCGTCGCCGTCAGGAGCAATGGTTCGGTGGCGCGCATCGGACTCTCGTTTCACCTGGTGCGGCGGATCCGTGCGCTGCTCAACGACGCCGCCTTTGACGTCGTGCATTACCACGAGCCACTCGTACCGGCGCTGCCGATTACCGTGCTGCGCTTCCACCGCGGCGCCAACGTCGCGACCTTTCATGCGATGGCGCGTCGCAACCTCGGCTACTACTACGGCCGGCCCTTCCTCAAGCGCTATTTCAACCGCCTGCACGGCTTGATCGCGGTGAGCGACCCGGCACGCGATTTCGTGGCGAGGTACTTCGACGGCGACTACCGCATCGTTCCCAATGGCATCGACTGCTCACGCTTCAACCCGAACCTGCAACCCATCGACGACTCGCGAGCGCACGGATGGCTGACCGTGCTCTTCGTCGGACGCCTGGAGTCGCGCAAGGGGTTCCCTACCTTGCTCGAGGCATATGGAGCGCTGCGTCAGCAGCGTGCCGGCGTGCGTCTCGTCGTCGTGGGCGAGGGGCCAATGCGCTGGGGCTACGAGCGCCAGGCCGAGGCGCTCGGCATCCCGGACGTGTCGTTCCGCGGGCATGTTTCCGCCGAGGACATCGCGCGCTACCACGCCTCCGCCGATGTCTTCTGCTCACCCGCGACGGGCAGCGAAAGCTTTGGCATCGTGCTGCTCGAGGCGATGGCGAGCGGTGTTCCGGTTATCGCCTCGACCATTCCGGGATTCAGTCAGGTGGTGAGCCACGGCGAGGACGGCCTGCTCGAGCCTCCAAAGCAGCCCGCGGCGTGGACCGCGGCCCTGCGCGAGCTGCTCGACGACGAACCGCGCCGGCGCGCAATGGGTCGCGCCGGGCTGGCGAAGGCGCAACGCTACGACTGGGGCCGCGTCGTCGACGGTGTGCTCGACGTGTACCAGGAGGCTCGGCTGCGAGCGGACGCGCAGCAGGTGGGCGCGAGTGTTCACGGCGAAATTCCAAGCGTGGGTTAGGCGCGGGACGCGGCGCGCAGCCGTGGGTCTGCGCGCGCTGCACCTGACGCCCAACATCCTCACCGTCGCGGGACTCGTCGTCTGCGCAGCGTCGGCAGCGCTGATTGCTCTCGGCTACCTGCTTCCCGGCGGCATCGTCCTGTTCTTTGCCAGCCTCTTCGACATGTTCGACGGTGCGCTGGCACACGTGACCGGAACCACCCATCGATATGGCGCCTTTCTGGATTCCACAGTCGACCGTTATGCCGAGTCGTTCACGTACATCGCCCTGCTCTATTACTTCATGCTTCGCCAGCACGCCGTGCTCGAGCCCATGCTCATCATCGTGGCGCTGATGGGCTCGATGCTCGTCTCGTATGTGCGTGCACGTGCGCAGTCGCTCGGGTTCACCGTCGACCGTGGTCTCCTGGCGCGTCCGGAACGCGTCTTCATCACCGTGACCGGTCTCATCCTGACGCCACTGTTGATCTGGGCGCTATGGATCCTCGCCGTCATGACCAACGTGACGGCGATACAGCGCATCTGGATCGTCTGGAATCAATCGCGCCGCAGTCCCGCAGCCGACAGCTAGGGCAGCTGCACGAGCGTGCGCGGGTCCTGCGCGATGTGATCGCGATCGATCTCGAAGTGCAGGTGTGGTCCCGTCGAGTTCCCGCTCGAGCCGACGGCGCCGATGCGTTCGCCGGCTCTGACGTAGGCACCATCGCTGATGCTGACGGCTGACAGATGTCCGTACAGGCTCTGCAGTCCGTTGCCGTGGTCGACAACGACATGAAGCCCGAAACCGGTCGCCGAAAGCAGCACTCGGGCTGTACCCGACGCGCACGCAGCCACCGGCGTCCCTGCACCGACGGCGAGATCGATGCCGGAGTGCCAGTGGCCGCCGGCGCAGTTGCGATCGACCGGCTCGATGCTCACATCCGTGCATCCGAAGCCCTGAGAGATCGAGGCGCCGCGCACTGGCACGACGAATGCACCCTGGGCACTCGGTGCCTCGAGCGTTGCGTGCGCGGCACCTGTCATGAGGGCGAGGAGGAGCACCACGGTCAGTGTCGTCAGCGCGACGATGCGGATCACGACGCCGCTCGATGCCGAACGGCATGGTGCACCGGCGCGATCGCCCGGCGCATGGATCGTTCGACATGCCGGCCGAGTCCGGTCGCCTTCGTTTCCAGGTGGCCTGCGCTGTGCAGCGCGCCCGGCACCTTGAGCATGATCCACAGCGTCGCCAGCGCATAGAGGCTCTGCGCGATGCCTCCGCCGGCGGCGAACCCCGCCGACACAGCGACGCGCAGCACGATCAGCTGCACCGCCTGCATGAACACGGTGACGACGAAGAGCCGCAGCCACAAGCGCGCGTAACCGCGCGTGTCCGGGAGCACGGTGCACAGT
>JBHEMA010000180.1:0-5544 GCA_046262795.1 Candidatus Dormibacteria bacterium
GCTCGACGTCGCGCGCACCGTGGTGCGCCGCGCAGAGCGCGCCGCGGTCCGCCTGCACCGTGCCGGCGGGCTGGAGAACACGGAGGTGCTGCGCTACCTCAACCGCTGCAGCGATCTGCTCTTCATGCTGGCGCGCGAAGCCGAGCAGGGCGCGACAACACCGACCGGGTCGCATCGCCGCCGCTGACCGTCATGCCAGCGCGCGCTTCTCCACGCGGTTGTCCATGAGGCGCATGCAGCGCAGCGCGAGCCAGATGTGGTTGCGCTGCGATGGATCCTCGACGTCGATGCCCAGCTGCTTCACGCGTCCCAGCCGGTAGACGACGGTGTGGCGGTGCACGCCGAGACGATCGGCAGCCTCGCCGACGCTGCGCGACTCGATGACCGCTTCGAGCGTTGCCAGCGACTCCTGCACGCGCGCGGGCCGCTGCTGTTGCAGCGGACCGAGCACGCGCTCGACGAAGCCCGCGACCGCGGGTTGATCACGCATGAGCGATGCGAAGACTCCGACGTCCGCGTCGCTGTGGACGCGCCGCTCGGGATCCAAACGGCGTCCGACGTCGAGCGCGCGCTTCGCCTGCTCTGCCGCCGGCGCCACCTCTTCGAGCGCGGTTGCCGTGGGACCGAGGCCGAACGCTGCCTTGGCAACGCGCGAACAGAGGTGCTCCAGATCGGCATCGGATGGCAGCAGCGCGATGGTCATGCCCGGCCCCTCGGTGACGAGCAGCGCGCCTGCGGCGCGCCACACGGTGTCGAGCGTTCGTTCGGCGTCGGCGTGAGCGACCGCGCACGCGACGACACGGTACGGCGGCGTCAACGCGAGGTCGGCTTCGGCCGCGAGCCGACGCAGCTCGGTGGATGCGTCGCCCGCGAGCAGCCGTTGCATGATGCGATCGCGATCGCGGTCGCGCTGACGGAGCAGGCGCTCGCGCGTCTCCAGATACGCGCTGCCGACTGCGGCGCTGATCTCGTCGAAGTACTCGAGCACCTGACCGGTGACGGTGACGACCGTGGCTGCCGGCAGCTCTCCGCGCATGGCGCCGTCGCCGATCACCTCCTGCCAGACGACTTTGGCCGCCACGCGGTAGGCGCTGAACACGACCTCCAGCGGGACACCGAGCTCTGCCTGCTGCGCGCCCATCGAACCGAGGCGCCCCAGATCCCCCGGCCGCAGACCCCTGCCGTCGTTGAGCAGGCGGACGAGCGTGCGCAGCGCGTCACCACAGGCGCGCGTGACCAGCCGCATATAGCCAAGCCGTCGAAAGCGCGGATCCCGCAGGGAGATGCCGTCCGCGATTCGCCGCGTCATGCGCGCAGCGATCGCATCGACCTCGGCAAGCAGCCGGCCTGTGATCTCCGGTGGCAGCGTGGCCGTGGCGGACAACGTGTACGAGGTGGGCTTGGACAGCGTGGCCATATTGGTCCTCGTGTACAAAAAGCGAGCCGGTCCACAGTATGAACTGGCCGTAGCCTTGTTAGGTACGTCCAAGCGAGCATGGATGGATGCTCTACGACGACCTGTTCATCCGGCTCGAGCGTGCCCGCTGGCAGCTGAGCACGGACATCGACTTCGACGCCATCGATCCATCGCTGCTCAATGAGCAGTGGTTGCTCGACCTTCGCCACATCTGCCTCACGGAGCTGAGCGCGCTGTACGCGACCGAGATGTTCATCCGCGATTTCTACGCGGACATCGACTTCTGCAGCTTCATCTCAATCTGGTTCTACGAGGAGATGAAGCACCACCTCGTGCTGCGCAAGTACCTCGAACGCTGCGGCCAGACCTTCGACGAGCGCGAGCTGCCGTCGCTGCGTCTCACCTTTGCGCCCGGTCCGGCGATCGAGACGCTGACGATGCACTACTGCGGTGAACAGCGCCTGGCGCACTGGTACACGGCATTCAGCGAGAACGCGCCAGAACCGGTGCTGCGGCAGATCTTCAAGACGCTCGCGGCCGACGAGCTGCGTCACGCCGCGTGCTATGCGAAGTACATGCGCAAGGCGGCGCAGAACAAACCCGAGTGCGTCAGCGACATGCTCAAGATGTCGCTCTGGATGCTGCGCAGTACCAACGACGCGCCGAAGCATCCGACCACCGTCACGCAACCGTCCGTCGTCGGGCAGCTCGAGGATCCCGAGTACATCACGCGGATGCTCAACTGGTATCTGCCGGGTCGTGACCACGAGGCGCCGGTGCAGCGCCGCGTGCTGGCCTTGATGTCAGAGCTGAGCGGTCAGAGTCTCGGCAGCACCCGCGACCTGCTCCGCGCGATCAGGACGCGAGAGCAAGAGGCGGCTGCGGCATAGTCGCAAGGGGGATCACGGTCCCCCTCATATACTTCGCGCAGTGGAAACGTCGATCGTGCGCGCACGCGCCGTCGTGAGGGGCCGGGTGCAGATGGTCGGGTTTCGCGCGTTTGTGCAGCGGCGTGCTGTCGACGCGTCGCTTCGGGGCACCGTGCGCAACCGGCCCGACGGGACGCTGGAGGTCGTGATCCAGGGACCGAACGGCGCCGTGGAGCGGATGATCGGGCTGTTGCACGACGGTCCGTCGCATGCGCGCGTCGACGCGGTCGACGT
Organism: Candidatus Dormibacteria bacterium; assembly: GCA_046262795.1. Taxonomy (GTDB): domain Bacteria; phylum Chloroflexota; class Dormibacteria; order Aeolococcales; family Aeolococcaceae; genus JAFALX01. Next base: position 2,581 of record JBHEMA010000180.1, read on the forward strand.
CGAGTACGAGTCTCCGCACGAAGAGCTGCCGCTGATGACGGTGACCGCATGACGCTCACGTTTGCCAACCGCATGTCGCGTCTGGGCACCGAGACGGCGTTCGAGGTGCTGGCGCACGCGCGCCGGCTCGAGGCAGAGGGGCGCAGCATCGTCCACCTCGAGATCGGCGAGCCGGACTTCGCCACGCCGCAGAACATCATCGACGCGGCGGTGCATGCGCTGCGCAACGGCGCGACGCATTACACACCCGCCAGTGGCATTCTCGAGGTGCGCGACGCCACCGCGCGTCATGTCCAACGCTCCACCGGCGTGCCCACGACGCTGGAGAACATCGTGATCACGCCGGGCAGCAAGAACATCCTGCTGTTCTCGCTGCTGTCGCTGGTGGAGGAGGGGGACGAGGTGATCATCCCCGACCCGGGCTACCCCATCTACCGCTCGCTGGTGGAGTTCATCGGCGCCAAGGCGGTGTCGCTGCCGGTACGGCAGCGCAACGGATTCCGTCCCGACGCCGAGGAGCTTCGCTCGCTGGTGACGCCGCGTACGCGCATGCTCATCGTGAACTCACCGCAGAACCCGACGGGCGGTGTGCTCACGCGGGAGGACTGCGAAGCCATAGCGCGCATCGCGATCGAGCGCGACCTCATCGTGTTGAGTGACGAGATCTACGGACGGCTGGTGTACGACGGTGCCCACGTCTCCCTGTACTCGGTCGACGGCATGGCGCAGCGCACCATCCTGCTGGATGGTCTGAGCAAAGCGTGGGCGATGTGCGGCTGGCGGCTCGGTTTCGGGGCGATGCCCGTCGAGGTCGCGAAGCGCATGGACACGTTGATGATCAACAGCTCATCGTGCGCCGCCGCGTTCACCCAGTGGGCCGCCGTCGAAGCATTCGAGTCACCGGAATCGGACGCCGCCGTGGTGCACATGGTTGACGAGTTCCGCGGCCGCCGCGACGCGCTCGTCGACGCGCTCAACCGCATTCCCGGCATCAGCTGTCACAAGCCACAGGGCGCGTTCTATGTGTTCCCCGACATCACGGAAACGGGATGGTCCGACCGCGAGCTGGCGAACACGCTGCTCGACGAGGTGGGTGTCGCCGTGTTGCGCGGTTCCTCGTTCGGCCCCGAAGGCGCGGGGCACATCCGGCTCAGCTATGCGAACTCGGTCGACAATCTGCTCGCCGGCGCCGACCGCATCGCAACGTTTCTCGGCGCCGCGGTCGCGAAGTAGGCGATGAGACGGCCGCGATGGAACCGGCATGAGCGGGCCGCGACCCGCAACAGCGGAGGTCAAACGACTCCTCGCTGACGCCGACGTCGTGCCGCTGGTCGCCGAGCGGCCCACGGGTCGCCTGACTCCGGTCGCCGCGATGCTCGCACTCGGCGCGGGGCCGGGATCGTTCCTGCTCGAGTCCGCGGAGGGGCCCGAGCACGTCGCGCGGTGGTCGATCATCGGCGTCGCTCCCTCGGGCAGCCTCGAGGGCGCGGCGGACGAGGATCCTCTCACGGCGCTGCACGATCGCGTGCTCTCGCGACGTGTTGCACCGGTCGCCGGCGTCGAGGCGCCGTTCACCGGCGGCGCCGTCGGATTCATGGCGTACGAGACCGCCCGGCGCTACGAGCGCTTGCCTCTCGCCCGGTGCGATCCCCTGCATCTGCCGGACGCCTGGTTCGGCGTGTACGACACCGTCGTCGTCTTCGACCACGCACAACGTCGCCTGCTCGTCGTGAGCAACGTGCACCGCGACGCCGGTGATGTCGACGAGACATGCGCTGCAGCGCATCGCCGCATCCAGCACGTCGAAGAGCGCCTGGACGCCGCTCCATTTGTCGACCCGCGGGCGCACGGTGATATCGCCATCGACGTGCGCGCGTACGACAACAGCGCGTCGATGTCACGCAGCTCGTTCCACGAAGCCGTGGCTCGATGCCACGAGTACATCCGCGCCGGGGACATCTTCCAGGTGCAGATCTCGCGGCGCTTCGCGGCGCGGCTTGCGGGGGAACCGTTCGAGGTGTACCGCGCGCTGCGTGAGATCAACCCGAGCCCGTACATGTTCTACATGGCGACGCCGTCGTGGACCCTGGTCGGTGCATCACCGGAGATGCTGGTGCGCGTGACCGGACGCGAGGTCCGCTACCACCCGATCGCCGGCACGCGGCGCCGCGGCCGCACGTCCGCCGACGACGAGCGCTTGGAGCAGGAGCTGCGCACAAGCGACAAGGAAGCGGCGGAACACCTGATGCTGGTCGACCTCGGCCGCAACGATGTCGGCCGCTGCTGCGAGGTCGGCTCGGTCCGCGTCAGTCAGCTCATGGAGGTGGAGCGGTACTCGCACGTGATGCACCTGGTCAGCAGCATCGAAGGGCGACTGCGTCCCGAGCTCTCCGCCGTGGACGCCCTCCGGGTCTGCTTTCCGGCGGGCACGGTGACGGGAGCGCCGAAGATACGTGCCATGGAGATCATCGCCGAGCTGGAAGGAGAGGCCCGCGGCGCGTATGCGGGCGCCGCCGGCTACGCTGCGTACGGCGGCAATCTCGACACCGCGATCGCGCTGCGCACGGTGGTCGCGCGCGACGGCGTTGCTTACGCGCAGGCGGCGGCCGGCATTGTCGCCGACTCGACTGCGCACGAGGAGGCGCTGGAGATCGACAACAAGGTGTCGGCGATGCTGCACGCCATCGAAGAGGTCAACAGCCGATGAGTGGCGGCGTGCTCGTCATCGATAACTACGATTCCTTCACGTACAACCTCGTGCAATATCTCGGCGAGCTGGGTGCGGCGACGACCGTCATGCGCAACGACGCGGTGAGCGTTGATGAGATCGCGCGCAAGCGTCCGGTGGCGATCGTCATGTCACCAGGGCCGAAGACGCCGGAGGAGGCGGGCGTCTGTGTCAAGCTGGTGCGAGCACTCGGCGCGGTGACTCCGATGCTCGGCGTGTGCCTCGGCCATCAGGCC
>JBHEMA010000181.1:0-3709 GCA_046262795.1 Candidatus Dormibacteria bacterium
ACGCTCCCGCTCGCGGCGCAGGCGGGAATCGCCGGCGCAGCGAACATCGCGGCATACGCTGCGTCGATCCTCATTTATCCGCCGCTGTACAAGCGCTTGCGCGTGCGCCCGCGCCCGCCGGCAGGTGGCTCGCAGCAACGGCGTCGAGGCGCGAAGGATCAGGACAGCGGTGCGAAGGATGAGCCCGACGACGCAAGCGCGGGCGGGGGCGGACGCAAGACGCCATGAGCGCAGCCGCCTCGATCCGCTCTCTGTACATCCACATACCGTTCTGCGAGCGGAAGTGCGAGTACTGCGACTTCACATCAGTCGCCGGCGTCCGCGGTGAAGCGGAGTACGTCGTCGCGCTGATCGAGGAGCTGTGCATCTTGGCGGAGCGCCTCCCCGGTGTGGTCCTCGACACGGTTTTCGTCGGCGGCGGCACGCCGTCGTTGATCGATCCGCAGTCGCTCGCGCGTGTGCTCGACACCGTGCAACACCACTTCACCGTGCGCAGCGAGGCGGAGATCACGCTCGAGGCCAATCCTTCGAGCACGGACGCCGCTCGCGCGAGCGTGTGGCACGATGCCGGCTTCAACCGCGTGAGCCTCGGCGTGCAAAGCCTCGAACCGGACATCCTTTCGTTTCTCGGACGCGTGCACGACGCGACAGGCGCAGTGCAGGCAATCGATGACGTCCGCACCGCGGGCTTCCGCAATGTCAACTGCGATCTCATCTACGCGGTTCCTGGCCTCGACGATGTGCGATGGGACCGGACGCTGCAGCGGGTCGTTGCGCGTGCGCCAGACCACATCTCGTGTTACGAGCTCACGGTTGAGCCAGGCACGGCGTTGCATACGTCGGTGTTGCGCGGCCGAGTGACACCCGTCGATGGCGAGCGGGCACTCGCGCAGCATTGCATCGCTCGCGACGCCCTCGCAGCAGCTGGATACGAGCAGTACGAGGTGAGCAACTTCTCGCATGACGGGCAGCGCTGCTTGCACAATCTCGCGTACTGGCGCAACCGGCATTACCTCGCGGCGGGTGTGGGTGCTCACGGCCATGTGACGGCCGAAGCTGCGCGCGCACTCGGTCTGCCCGTGCAGGACGATGCCGTGGCCGCGCGGTACTGGCACGGTCGCGGCATCGGCGCGTACGTCGAAACGATGCGCCGACGACGGTTGCCGATCCGTGACGTCGAGAGTGTGGACGCTGTGACGCATGAAGAGGAACGCCTGATGCTCGGGTTGCGTTTGCGTGACGGCGTGCGGCTTCGCGACAGTGCCGTCATGGACCAAGCGCGGCTGTTGCAAGACCGCGGCCTTCTCGCGCTCGATGGTGATGTCGCGCGCGTGACGGATAGCGGTGAAAACGTGCTCAACGCGGTCGTTGAGCGTCTGTGTGACGCGCTGCACACGCCGGCTGCTGCGCTGACGCTGTAACGCAGCGCACGACATCACGGGCGGACGTCAGACGGGAAGGTGACAGTGCGCTTGCGACTGCACGCGTCGCGTGCTGATGAAACACGATGCGAACCATGACCGGCCGCGAGCACAAGCCGCCGCCTGACGCAGTCGTCACCGCGCTGGTGCGCGCCGGCGTGTCGTTGCCGACAGCACTCGCGATGGAGCGCTACAAAGCGCTCGAGGTGCTCGACCTGCTGTGCGCGGAAGCGCTGTCGCGAGGTGGGAACGCTCCCGCCCGTGATACGATTTAGCACTCACCAACGCTGACTGCCAGCGGCCGTGTGCCGCGCGCTCCGAGGCCCGCACCAGTGGACCATCCAGTACCGCTCGACTCGCGCAAGCAGCAGATCCTGAAAGCCGTCGTCGCCGACTACACCCGCACGGGTGTGCCCGTCGGCTCGCAGGCGCTCGCCCTGCACCTGGTCAACTGGTCGGCGGCGACCATCCGCAACGAGCTCGCCATGCTCGGCGAGGTCGGCTATCTCATCCAGCCGCACACATCCGCCGGACGCGTGCCGTCGGACCTCGGCTACCGCTACTACGTCGACTTCCTCATGGAGGAGGAGGCCATTCCCGCGGCGGTGCGGCGGCAGATGGAGCCCTTCTTCGCGTCGATGCCGGCATCGCTCGAAGGCATGCTCGAGACCGCCGCGACGGCGCTTGCCGTTGTCAGCGATTCCGTGAGCCTCGTCACGGCGCCGCGTGCGCTCGGCGCACGCGTGAAGCACATCGATCTCGTCTCGCTCGATCCGCGGCACGCGCTGCTGTTGCTCGTCATCGAGGGCAACGTCGTCCGTCAGCACACGATCGAGCTGTCCGGCGACACGACACAGGCGGCGCTGTCGGAACTCGCCACAAGGTTGAACGGCGAGACCGCCGGCAAGGACGCTACCGAGATTGCGGCGATGCCGTCGCCGGTGCGCCACCAGGAGCTGCACGAGGAGATCAACGGCGAGATCGTCCGGTTCATGCAGGCGGTCGACGCGCAGCAGGACACGCTCATCCTCCATGACGGTGTGCGCAATCTGCTGCACCAGCCGGAGTTCGGCGATGTCGACCTGTTGCAGCAGGTGATCGAGCTCGTCGAGGAGCAGCGCATGCTCGCGGCGCTCATTGCGGAGGTGGAGCGCGACGCCGGCGTGCAGATCATGATCGGGCGTGAGAACAGTCTCGCCGAGCTCAGTCGCTGCAGCCTCGTGCTCACGACGTACCGCGCCGGCCAGGAAAGGCGCGGAACCGTCGGCGTGCTCGGCCCGACACGCATGGCCTACGCGCAGATCGCACCGAGGGTGCGCTACGTCGCCCAACGCGTCGGCCGCGTCATGGAGCGTGTGCTCAGCTGATGGATGGGAATACTGCCGGCATGAGCGATGAGACCGCGGGCGTGCCCAGGGCAACAGAGGAGGGCGACCCAGTGCCGGCTGCGGACGACGCCGCCGCCGAGACGGTCGAGCGCGACCTGCGCGACGCGCTGATGGAAGTCGACAACCGATACGTCCGTCTGGCTGCCGACTTCGAGAACTACAAGCGGCGCAAGGCGCAGGAGCTGCTCGACAGCCGCCGCTACGCGAGCGAGGACGCGGCGCGCACGATGCTCCCGGTGCTCGACAACCTGCGCCGTGCCGTCGAGCACGCGCCAGAGGGCGGCGCCGAAGACTTCTTCGTCAACGGTCTGCACCTGGTCGTCCGCGAGTTCGAGGCGGCGCTGGAACGGCTCGGCGTCGAGCAGGTCCGCGCGGTCGGCGAGCAGTTCGATCCCGCCATCCACGAGGCGATCGGCGGCGAGGAGTCGGACGACGTGGAACACGACACCGTCGTCGCCGAGCTCCTCCCGGGGTACCGGCTGCACGATCGGCTGCTGCGCCCGGCGGTCGTTCGCGTGGCGCATCCGCGTCGCTCCGAGCCTCCCGCCTGACGCATGGCGACGACCAAGCGCGACTACTACGAGGTGCTGGGTGTGAGCCGCGAGGCGACGCCCGACGAGCTCAAACGCGCATACCGCAAGCTCGCGATGCAGTACCACCCCGACCGCAACAACGGCGACAAGACCGCTGAGGAGCGCTTCAAGGAGATCGGCGAGGCGTACTCGGTGCTCAGCGACCCCGACAAGCGTCAGCGCTACGACACCTTCGGGCATGCGGCGGACGGCGTACCACCCGACTTCGGCGCGTTCTCGTTCGACTCCGCCTTCGACCTCTTCGACATGTTCTTCGGGGGCGGCGCCGGGCGTCGCCGCGCACACGGCGCGCAGCGGGGGTCCGACC
>JBHEMA010000182.1:0-2684 GCA_046262795.1 Candidatus Dormibacteria bacterium
TCGCCGGCCGCGCGCGCCGCAAAAAGACGGCCCGTCCGGCGAGCGATGCGATGATGGTTGCGGCATAGACGAGTCAAGCAATGGAAGTCGTTCGCATCACCCCACGCGGATATTGTCACGGCGTCGTTGAGGCGATCCGGATCGCCAAGCGCGTCGGCGCCGAGCGTGGCGCGTCGCAACCCGTCACGATGCTGGGATACCTCGTGCACAACGAGCACGTGACACGTGAGCTGCAGGACTCCGGCGTCGCGCTCGTCGCGGAGTCCGACCGCATGAAGGGCCTCGATGAGATCGAGTCCGGGACGGTGATCTTCACCGCGCACGGCATCTCACCGCAAGTGGTCCAAGCGGCGCGCGACCGCGGCCTCGACGTGGTCGACGCGACGTGTTCCGATGTGACGCGCACGCACGACTTGGTGCGCGATCTCGTCAACAGCGGCCGGCACGTCGTCTACATCGGCAAGCGCGGCCATCCGGAGCCCGCCGGTGTGCTCGGCATCGCGCCGGAGCGCATCACGTTGATCGAACGCATCGACGAGGTGGACGCGCTCGACGTTTCTGCGGACCGTCCGCTCGCGGTGACGTGCCAGACGACGCTGTCCGTCTGGGACACGAAGGCGATCATCGACCGGCTGGTCGAGCGTTTTCCCGCGATCGAGGTGCACAACGAGATCTGCCTGGCAACGCAGGAGCGCCAGGAAGCGGCGGTGCTCGCTGCGACGCATGTCGACTGCGTCGTCGTCGTCGGCAGCCGGCGCAGCAGCAACAGCCAGCGCCTGGTGCAGGTGGTGCACGAAAAAGCGGGCAAGCCGGCCCTCCTCGTGGACAACGCGAGCGAGCTCGATGAGGCCTGGTTTCGCGGGATGACGCGCGTCGGGGTGACGGCCGGAGCGTCCACACCGACGCAGATCACCCGCGAGGTCATCGCGGCCATCGAGGCCATGACAGTTCAGCCACAGGGCACACTCGCCTGACGGCGCCCTCGTAGCATCGGGCCGATGCCGGCGTTCAACTTCGGCGGCCGAGAGCTGCCGCCGACCGTCCGCTCCGCTCGCGCGCTGCTCTATCTGGAAGCGGGCATCCTCATGCTCGCCGGCGCCTTCGCGGTGATCATCGGCGTCGTGCTTGGTGCCGGCAATGCGATCCCCTACGCAGGCGTGATGATCACGGGTTCGGGCGCCGCGCTCCTGGGCGTCCTGTACATCGCGCTGGGCCTGGCCGCGACTGGCTTCGCCGTGCAGCTGGGGCGGCTCGCGGGCTGGAGCCGCAACGCGATCATCGTGCTGCAAGCAGTGCTCATCGTGCTGTTCATGGCACGCGGCGACTTCTCCTTCAGCCTCTTCCTGAGCGTGCTACTGTGCATCGCCGTGGCGGTGCTGCTCGTGACCTCCAGTGCCAGCGCGGCGCTGAGCAAGCCATCGCGGGCCGCCAAGCGCGAGGTCTCGTCGGCACAGTCCAAGGGCTGACCGTGGCGCAGGCGCCGCCCCCGGGCGTACCACCGCCGCAGGCGCCGCCACCGTTTCCCCCGACGCCACCCGCCGCGCCCGTCTATCCCCCGCAGTACACGTACGCGGCGCAGTACACGACGCCGCCGCTCGGTCCGGCGCCCGGTCTCAGGTACGCAGGCTTCTGGATCCGGGTGGTCGCATACCTCGTCGACTACCTGCTGCTGCTGATCCCACTCGGAGGCATCTTCGTCGGCATCTTTCTCGCCAGCGCCGGACCCATCACGTGCACGACGACGGAATTCGGCGCGGTCTCCTGCACGGGACTGACGTCGCTCGGGTGGCTCGTACCGCTGTTCTCGCTGGCGTCACTCGGCATTTTCGGCCTGTACTTCTCATACCTCTGGTCGCACGGCGGTCAGTCATTGGGACAGCGGTTGTGCGGCCTCCACGTTGTCGACGCAGCGACCGGTGGCGGCATCTCGACCGGCCGCGCGATCGGGAGATACGTCGGCATGCTCATCAGCGCGTACGTGCTCGACATCGGGCTCATCTGGGTTGCATTCGATCCCCGCAAACAGGGATGGCAGGACAAGATGGCGAACACGTTCGTCGTGCGACGCCTGCACTGACGTTCAAACACGTGCACCTTCGCGTCCCCATTCCGTAGACTGCGCCGAGCCCCGAGATGCGTGGGGACGATCACGGAGGAGGATGAACGTGGCCGCAATGCCGCCGCAACCGCCTGGAAGCGGATCGCCACAGGCGCCCGGTTCGGGGCCCCAGCCGCCGGGAGGCGGATCGCCGCAACCGCCCGGCGGTGGTTCGCCCCAGCCGCCCGCGTACCCACCGAGCGGACCGCCGGGCGCTTCTCCGAGTGCGACGCCTCCGGGCCAGGCGCCGTTGGCGCAGCGGCCGCCTGCGTCGGGACCGCAGCCTGCGTACGCGGGTGCATCGGGCATCGCACCAGCGCGTCCCGAGCCCATCGTAGTGCGCCGAACCGGCTGGCTCGTCCTCGCCCAGATCCTCGTGATCATCAAGGCGATCCTGTACATCCTGCTCGGCATCGGCACCGTCGTCCTCGGCGTGCTCTTCCTGGTCAACGGCAACAGCATCATCAACAGCCTGCCGCTCGACGCCAACACCGCGTCGCAGGCGCAGAAGGCGCTCACCGCCGGCGGCATCGTGATCATCGTGTTCGGCGTCGTCTTCATCATCATCGAGGCGTTGGGCTTGTGG
>JBHEMA010000183.1:0-3932 GCA_046262795.1 Candidatus Dormibacteria bacterium
CTCCACTCACAGCGAGTGGATCCAGAAGTGGCCGGTTGCAGCCAGGATTGACAGCAACGCGAGCACGGCTGCGACGGCCAGACCGCCTGCCAGATACAGCGGTGACCGCATAGCGCGCAGACGCGCGACGAGGAAGGACCCCTGCGAGGCTGCCTGCATCACCGTGTCACCGAGCGACTCCAGCACCGTGTCGTCGAATCGCGCCACGAGCGTGCCCGCCGCGAGGAAGGGCCGCCCGCTGCGGTGCGCATAGCGCTCGAGGTTGAGCCCGCGCGCCAACAACCGGGGCGCCGGTTCCAGACGTGTGGTCAACGACGTCGTCAGCGCGCGCCGCGCGGGTGCGTAGAGAAGCCACCCGGCGACGGCCGCGATCGCGATGACGCCAAGCCCGATCAGCAGCGCCACACCGTCCACGGGCAAGGAGGGGCGCGCGGACTCGTACACGAACCGCGTGAACGTCATGCCCGGGATGCTGAGCTTGCCGTTGTGCACCGGCGCGATGCCGGGCAGGCCCACGACCACCGCGGCTACGGTCCCGAGTGAGGCAAGCAGCGTCGCGCGACGCAGCGGCCGCTCGACTTCGGCAATGCGCTCGGTTTGAAAGCCGCGACGCCGCACGGGATCACCGGCGAGCACGTGCCAGGCGACGCGCGCAGCCGCCACGGCGAGCGTCAGCGCAGCAACCACGATGAGGATCGCGAGAAGCGTCCGCGCAACACCGTTGACCGCGGGACCGGACGGCTTGGCGTTGGCGAACACCGCCGATAGCGTGTAGTACGTGTTGAGTGACATCCCGCCCACGGCCAGCGCCCATGCCACCAACCCGATGCGCGTCGTGCGCATGCGGCGCCAGGCGCCACCCATCTCCATGATGTTGCGCGTGCGGTATACGCGCACCAGGTTGCCGGCGACGATGACGCCCGTCGCGGCAGCCATCAATGTGGTGAACAGCACGAACATTCCCTGCCCGTAGCCGCCGGTGCCGAGTGCGGTCAGCGCCAGACCGAGCTCGGCGACGACGGCGACCACGACGACGCGGAGCACGTCTCGCTGCGCGAGGCACACCGCGGCCGCAAGGACCGCGGTGACCGCGCCGCTGAAGGCGAGCGCGCTGATCGCGTGCAGTGGTGCCAGGAGCAAGGGATACACGCGCGCCACCAGATACACCGCCGGTGCTGCACCGGCGACGGCAAGCAGCGCGAAGGCTGGTGTCGGCGCGGTGGTGGCGTCGGCGAGCCACACGTGGAACACGAGCTGTGCAGCGCGCACCACGACAGCAAAGATCAACACGGATGCGAGCACCGCAAGCGTGCGTACGCCGGCACCGCCGACGGAGCCGTGGATCACGGCAGCGGTGAAGCCGGCGAACTGGTCGAAGGCGAAGGGATCGACGATCGACTGTCCCGCGGGCGGCGTGCCCTGCGACGTGAAGACACCGAACTTCGCGAAGAGGACGACGAGCGCGATCAGCAGTGCGACATCGCCCACCTGGAGCGTCACCAGTGAGCGGCGGGCGGGCGCTGCGGCGTCCCCCCGGTCCCACCAGTGCGACGCCAGCAGATACACGGCGGCGGACCCGAGGATCCAGGCGAACGCGGAGTCGAACAGGTTCGGGCTCAAGACGAGTCCGAGCGCCGTGAATGACAGCAGCGACGACGTCCAGAAAAAGCGTCGGTAGCCGGCATCCCCGCGCAACGTCGTCAGCGCGTACACCTGCACCAGCGCAACCACGAAGCTCACGGCGAAGGCGAACGCAGCGCTCAGCGAGTCGACGGCGACGCCGAGCTGCGGCGTGAACCGCGTGGCAAACGTCGAACCCTCCGGCGGGCTCATGGTGAAGAACGAGATCAGTGCCTGGAAGGTCGGCTGCTGCGGGTGGGTCAACCGTGCACCGAGCACCGCGGCCGCAACGAGCACGGCCACGACCGAGCAGCCCACGCAGAACTGCGCCGCACGCCGCGCGGTCTCAGCGAGAAACGACGCCGCCGCGCCGAACGCCGGCAGCAGCAACAGCGCCCAGGCCGCGTAGTAGATGCCCACGCTCAGCCGTCGACCTCGGCGAGGTCGTCGATGTCGGCGCTGCCGATGCGGCGCCAGACGAGCAGCGCGATCCCGATGCCGGTTGCCAGCTGCGCTCCGGCGGCGATGACGCCGAACAACGCCAGCGCTTCACCGGAGGGCGGCGTGGCGCCGCCGCCTCCAACGTGGCTGAAGCCGACCAGTGCGATCACCGGGGCGGTGACCAGCAGCATCAACGAGATCAACACGCCGGGCATGGTCGAACGCGCCAGCACACCGTAGATGCCCAGCGCGAAGACGAGTGCGCTGAGCACGGCGTAATGCTCCGGCCCGACGCTCACCCGCCCCCTCCCGCGGCGGGCGCTTCACGCCGGCTGCGGCGCGCAGTCTCGCGCGCCTCGCGGCGCAGGCGCACGCGCTCGTCGCGGCGGCGCCGCGCAGCCAGCATGGCATCGGTCTGACGCTCGTCGTCGCCGGTGCGCCCCAGCAGCACGGCGATCGCGACGCCGGCAACGGCGAGCACGGCCGCGATGACGAGCGCGTACGGCTCGGCGTAGTGCAACACAGTCACGAGACTCGCCTGACCTGATCCCTGGAACCAGCCGCCGCCGGACAGCGAGAGGACCGTGATCAGCAGCGCAGCGAACGCGAGTGAGACGCCCAGACCGAGCCACCACAGCCGGGGCACCAGCGGTGCGGTGCGCGCCAACCCTCGATAGGTCGCACGCCGCAACACGACATAGCTCGCCGCCGCCGCTGCGACAGGCACGATGATCTGAGCCAGCGCGACAAGGTACGCGCCCGTCGTGGCAAAGAGTACCGCCGAGACGAGGGCGAACGCGAGAAACGCGCCTCCGGCGTCACGCAGGCTGGGCAGGACGACAGCCGCCGCCGCGGTCACCACGATCAGGATCGCGAGGATGAAAAAGGCGACCGCGTTCATGGCAGGCGCAATCCGACCACCGAGAACATCGGCGGCATTGTAGTCAGGCGGGCGCGGACCTCCCGGGAAGGCGCATCAGACGGCGTCCTCCTCCTCGAGCCCGCGGTGATGCGTTGCTCGCAACCTGGACGGATCCACGACGCGCTCGAAGAGGAGGAGCAAGCTGACCGCGAAGGCCGCGACGAGCAGCCCACCAAGCGTCACCGGCGTGATCTTGATGCCGATGAGCGGCAGACTCACGCCGGCATCCCACGGTCCCGGGCGCGAGCTCGGCGCCAGCGCCGGACCGACGGAATCGATCGCCGCCTGGCTCGGGAAGACGCGCTGTCCGACGATGCCGGTGACGAACGCCACGAGTCCCGCAGCACAGACGTATGCGATCCAGTTGCCGCTGCGCCATCCGGAGTACGCGGCGTAGGCGCCGGCAACACAGCCGATGACAACGGCGGCGATGGCGAGCGTGACATCCGGGATCGAGGGCGGCTGTGCGTTCACTCGTTCACCCCGCTGCGGCGATGACTCCGCCGCCGAGCACCTCGTCATCGCGATAGAGGACGACGCTCTGGCCCGGCGACACTTGCTGCGCCGCTTCCTCGAATCGCAGCGACACTGTGTCGCTGTCGACCGCGATCACCTCGATGTCCTGTGGCCGTGCGTGCGCGCGCAGCTGCGCGGAGCAACGCAAACCGGCACGCGGGCGCGCTCCGGTCCACGAACAGTCAGCAGCGTGCGCCTCGCGTCGGTGAAGTTGGTCACGTTCCCCCACGACGACGGTGTTGTCGTGCGGGCGAAGCTCGAGCACGTACAGGGGCGCTGCATCGGGGCGATCGGCGCGGATGCCCAGACCGGATCGCTGACCGACGGTGTAGAAAGGAAGCCCGTCGTGCGTGCCCAGCTGCCGCCCATGCGCGTCGACGACCGGCCCCGTACGAAACCGCCCCGCCAACCGGCGCTGCAGCTCATCTCGCAT